>NZ_JACJUZ010000061.1:0-33640 GCF_014299995.1 Sphaerospermopsis sp. LEGE 00249
TCAGAAAAGTATTCCCAAATGCTTTTGCAAATGGGATAGCGAGTGTCGCCGTTACACCAGTAAAGGTTCTGCCTTTTAAAGTGCCATTCTAAACAGATGGATATTTGTTCAGTTTAGCACGAACGGTTTTAAGGAATTTAAGAGCCGCTTGTAAGTTGTTGAACCGTTTAGTCATATATAGTTAATCAATTCTATTCTTATAGAGTAATACAGGAAAATAGCCAAAATCTTTGTACCGATAAGTTAACTTATCTGCAAAAAATTCTTACACTGCGTTTACTTTTTGGATTACGCTTCTTAGCCCTACTTCTGCTGTGGCTACTAAATTAATTGATCTTCTTTGCCCGTGCAAAAGTAACTGAGCGTATCTAAACCTAACATCTACGGTAGGGCGGCGGATAGGCTTAGGCTGGGATTGACCATAGACAATTTGTGAACCGGGGTTGTTAGGATAGGACCTAGTATTTTCCACATAATCCTCATGGTCATCAGAAAAAGGTTTTTGAACCACATTCAAAACAGCGTTCGCGACCCTTCTACCTTCCATTTTGGATGCACATAGAATCCGTAAATCTAACCCGTTTTGAATATCTCTGTAATAGTAATAAAACTTGCCTTTGTTCCAAACAAAAATTGGTGTAGCGAAAGTATTTTTGATTCTCGTGGCTAATGCTTCCGCTTTTGCTCTTGAGAAACTCGATGACTCTTCATCCATTAATCTAAAGGAAATTTCCCCAGTACAAGCCCTTGTTCTTTCAGCGATGAAAGGGTGGCGTTCTTTAAAATGCAAATTAACTTGTGGCTTGAAACTTCGTTGTCCTTGCAGTTCATCAAGGGGCATCCCATAAATAGGAGTTTGTACCGATTGGCAGTACCCGGCATCAAACTCAAATAGCATCTTTCTTAAAATAATCATTTCTAAGGTGTCAGCATCTGTAATTTTACAGGCGTGTTTTAAAGATGCTTTAGGAGTGGATATATCATTATCCGGCTGGTTTCTGAACCAGTCGTTAACCCTTTTATTATGCCATCTCTTAACTTGATCCTTTAAATGCTGTGCTTCATTGAAATTATTAGGTAAACCCATCAGTCGTCCGCCTCCAAATCCTGCTCTGTAATTTCCTTACCAACACTTACAGATTTAGCAGAGTCCTGCTCAACTTTCACCTTCGACGCTTCGGGGATTGTGATTGATATTTTTTCGCCTGGTAATTGTCCAATATCTTTTTGTAGTTGTGCCGATGCCTCTTCTAATTCTTCCTTTGCTGATTTAACTGTCAGGGGTTGAGTTGAGACAGTTTCAACCACGCTCGCAGCGTCGTTTAATGATTGCAATTTAGTTAAAACTGGATTATTGAAGTTGGGGCTTGGATTCATCCATCCATAAGCTTTTTCACTGACAACACCCCACGCTCTTAAAGCATTACCTATTTTCCCTGTTTGCCCGCCAATAACTGTCAATGCTTGGGTCATGGTATCGCCCATATTCAATAGGGATGAGAATAAATTTCCGGCACTTTGATAAATTCTATTTGCTGCTTTCCATGCGGCTGATAAAGACGCAAAGTTTTCAGCCCCAATAACTCTAGAAATCAAACTAGTTATACTCCCTCTAATTAATTCCGAGATATTATATTCAGTCCCCTCTGAATCTTTTAATTCGGCAAGAGAAACGATATTTTGCATTGACGATATCAAAGTTGTCGTCACTGAACTTGATAACTGTACTGCATTATGAATTGTTGCAGCTAAAGTCATGTAGTTTACCGCTCGATTGACGATATCCCACTGGGAAAAGCGATTCATCCAACCCGACAATCCATTTGCGATTTGGTCGCCTAATTTATTATTTATTACATTTAGTAGTGCTAGTTGGGCTGCATTGGCACCTGTGTTAAATAAATTGGCGATTTTATCAAATAGATTGTTTGATAAATTATTCCCGATGTTTTGTATAGCGGTATTCCCACAATTTCCGGGCTGTAATGTCTGACAAGTTCCAGCAGCCGCTGCTGATGTAGCAACTTGCCGGAATGCGGGGGATGTGGAAATAGCTAAAACTGTGGCGGCTGGAATAGCGGAAAGTCCGGCTAGTTTAGCGTCTATTGCTGTTAAGCGAGATAAGACTGGCGATAAATCTATACTCCCCATGGTTTCGTTCACTAAATTAGTAATGTTATTTGTAACGTAAGTGTTAAAAGTATTCGTGATATTGTTAAGGATATTGTTGGTTAGATTGTTGATTTTATTTAAAATGTAGTTCACGGTTGACTGCAAATTGTTCACGACATTAGTCAAACTAGTAACTGCCACCTTTGCTTGCGTGGCTATATCCCTAATACCAGGTAATTCTTGGGCGATTGCACCAATTCTAGAGAGGGCAGTATCAGCTTTAGAATTAGCAGCATCAGCCTTGGCACTTACACCACCAATTTTTTGATCAACTTCATTTACTTTAGTAATTGCCTGATTAGCAATTGAATTAGCAGCATCAGCCTTGGCACTTACACCACCAATTTTTTGATCAACTTCATTTACTTTAGTAATTGCCTGATTAGCAATTGAATTAGCAGCATCAGCCTTGGCACTTACACCACCAATTTTTTGATCAACTTCATTTACTTTAGTAATTGCCTGATTAGCAATTGAATTAGCAGCATCAGCCTTGGCACTTACACCACCAATTTTTTGATCAACTTCATTTACTTTAGTAATTGCCTGATTAGCAATTGAATTAGCAGCATCAGCCTTGGCACTTACACCACCAATTTTTTGATCAACTTCATTTACTTTAGTAATTGCCTGATTAGCAATTGAATTAGCAGCATCAGCCTTGGCACTTACACCACCAATTTTTTGATCAACTTCATTTACTTTAGTAATTGCCTGATTAGCAGTTGAATTAGCAGCATCAGCTTTATTGTTTGCACCACGCGCGGCTATTAAAGCATCTTGGGCATTACTAAAAGCCCTGTTAGCAGTTGAATCAATTGGGGGAATTTTTGATAATGCACTGTCAGCTTTTCCTTCTGCTCTTTCTGCTTGAGATTTTATAGGAAAAATTAATCCTAAAATTTTGGAAACATCATTTCCAAGCGCACTCAATCCACCCTCAACAGCATCTATCCTCTCTCCCAAAACTTGTAATGTAGCTATTACTCCTAAAATAGCTGCTATTTGGGCGGCTATCCCCGCTAATTTAGCTAAAGCCGTAGCAGCGGCAGAAGCGGCGGATTGAGCCGTAGTGGTAGCAGCAGCAGCAGCAGCAGCCGCAGAATTAGCTAGATTAACAGCGGTTGATATTTGTGCAGCTAGTGGGGATATTGCAACTGCAACTGTCGTCCCAATTATAGGAACTATTAGATTTTGAGCGCCTTTTATGGATTCATTTACAATATTTGGTTTTTCATTTTTTAAAATATACTTATTATCTAAAGCAGCCACATCGGCACGTAAAGCAGCAATTTCTGATTCTATAGAAGTACAGCTTGTCATCGGTTTTATCCTTGAGTTGTTTTATTGAATGACTTTATTAAATAAAATTTACTACGACTGCCTGATAGTTGAAATCAAACGTCTAATATCAGATATTGAATTGAAGATCGAGTTGCAATCAAGGCAACAATCACCGCAGTCTAAAGTATTTGGCGGACAACCTTGTATACACTCTACTGAATAGTTATTAGTTGAATAAGATTGACTTAATAAAATAGTTCCAGAATTTCCAGTGATAGTTAAATGTACGCCTCCTAATGGTGTTTCTGGATTACCACAAGTCACTGATTTATCAACTAATAAATCTGGTGCAGATGGGTAAATTGCATTAACACCTTGCCATATACCTTCACAATCGCGCCAATACACCGCTGTCATCCATTGCATATTCCATATTGCCCATCCATAGTAATTCACAATTTTATATTCATAGCAGATTGGAGATAGATATTTATTGTTATTGGTTGACCAAAAAGTTATCCGATATCCTTGTGGATCGTAGTTATTTTCAAATTCCCCTATATATTCAACATTAATTGTTATAGGAGTATCACTAAAATCCTGAATACTCCCATCTGGTAAGGTAACGCGGGCAGTGTCGCCCGCTTGGCAATAAGTGACCATTAGTAATTATCTGGATCGATTACAGTGCCATCATCTAACCTTGCAAGGTTGATTACAAATGGCTGATCAATTCGATAATTATCGTTATTCGTGCCACGGGTTTGGAAGCTGGTAAACCCATTGGCTATATAAATTGATTGGTCAACATTTGAATTGAAATTAGTTTGAGATAAATATTCCTTAGCTTTAATCAAGATACTAACTAAATGCCCCTCTGCTGTAGCTGTATTAGGGGTTGTTAGTCCTGTTGCGACAAGAACTGAATCAGGGATAAAAAGCCCTGAACTGGGAGCCGCCGCGCCATTATCCAATCGAGTAGCGCCGGTGCCGAAAATCTGGGTAATTGTTGGTTCTGCCATGAGTAGAATTAGTAATGAGATTTTATTCTACTCACTAACTAAGGAGTTTTTGAGGTGGGATTTCCCTTAGCTTTAAGCCAAAATTAAGCCAATAAATATTTTAAAATTCTGGGATGTATGGGTGATCTGAGATTTGAACTCAGAACCAGCGGATTAAGAGTCCGATGCTCTGCCGTTGAGCTAATCACCCATCAATAAAAACTATAATAGCAAACTTTTGAGGCTGGCGCTAGTGGGGCAGTTGAAAAACTGGATGCAGGGGAAATTTCACAGTGAAGGTGATTTGCTGATCTGCATTTTCAACATTAATAATACCGCTTAACCATAAATGATCGGTTTTTTCCAAAGGCTATTCTCTGAATGCTTCGCCCTTACATTAGTTATTAGTCATTAGTCATGAGTTAATTCTACCCAATCACCAATCACCTAAACAACCTGTAAGCACTGATTCCTGTAAGGATACCGACTACCAACCAGGTAATAGCTAAACCGACAACTTCACCTAAAAATAACTGTGTCCAATGACGTAAAAATATACCTATAACCGAACCAATACTGAGAGCTACTGCCCAACTTGCACAACTGAGGAACATCCAACACCATCCCCAAGGGAGTGATGAGGGAATAGCTAACCACCATTGCGCCAGTCCAATTACTATACCACCAATACCCCCGGAAATAATTCCAAAGAAGATGCGGAAATAAAACAACTCTGTTGACAGTACAAACCAACCCACAGCACCAACACCGATAGTAGTGATGAGTACCCAACCTAAGACTGTGGAGATCATCCAGCTTAAAGGTAAAATTTTTTGTCTGAGGAGATAAGATTGGGGAAGGGCGATCGCAAATCCACCAATAGCAACATCTAACACTCTGACATCAGACTTTTCACCAATTTCAATCAAAAATAAACTGAAGATAAAACTACCTAAAGTAGTCAAACTCCACACCAAAGTAAAAGTATACAATTTACTGAATTTATTTTTGATAGCGGCTAATTCCATTTTATTTTTGGGAAATTATACTTTATTTAACACAACTGACGCAAAACAGAATAAAAGTAGGGGTAATTCATGATTACCCCTAAGCAAGAATGGAGTTTTTAGTCCAATCTTACGTAAGTTCTATTTAAATTTAAAGGTTTAACAGCCTTATTGGCAAACATCTCTAAAAAAGCCTTACGTCGTTTTTGGGGTGATTCAGGAGAGATGTAACCCCACAAACTTTCCCAATAGAAGAAAGAAAAGCCAAAAAATTTATGATCTCGCACAATTTGTACCTGTTCTTTAATACTTTCAATATCTACAGGACTAAGTAAAGTTCCTGTAGAAATGCCAATGCTCACAGGAATCTTCTTCATTGCTAATTTTACCGCAGGTTTTTCAATTTCGGCAATAAAAGATTTTTTATCATCTCGATATACCTGCAAAATCAATTCATCTACCCAACCTTTATTTACCCAATTTTCCCAATCTTGTAAATAATATTTATAGGCAAAATACTGAGAATTAGGAGAAAGGGATATTTTCGCTTGGGGCTTAATTTTTTTGACTGCTTGATTGATTCTGCCCATAAAATCAGTAATCTTATCTGCCCTCCACCGCATCCATTTTGCATCATAAGGATCAGTTGGTGGAGTCTTTCCTAAATGTTCTTTTTGGTAAAGTTTAACTGTAAATGAATCATAACCAAATTCTACAGGCATTCCAAAGTGATCATCAACTTGAATGCCATCAACATCGTAATTTTTCACAACTTCTAAAATTAAACCCAATATAAATTCTTGCACTTGGGGATGGAGAGGATTTAACCATACCTGCCGATTAAAAACACCATTCTGCTTAATTTCTTCTGGGAGATTTTCGTGAACAGAATTTATGCCTTTTTGCCCACTGGTTAACCATTCTGGATGTGCTTTTGCTAAAGCAGAATTAGGGGGAGTCATAAACCCATATTCAAACCAAGGAATCACACTTAAATTTTTATTTTTTGCCAACCTGACTAACTTCTCTAAAACATCATTTCCACTATTTATGAAATTCAACAAAGGTTCGGTTTTTTCACCAATTATACTTTCAGCAACCTTACTTTTATAGAAAGTGTAACCTCTATTCCAAACCACTGGATAAATAGTATTAAAATTCAGTGCTGCTAATTGGTTTATTGCCCTTTCAACACCCCAAGGTACAAAAAGCACACCACTAGCAACATTAGTCAACCAAACACCGCGAACTTCTGTAGTTAAAAAACTTGTTTTTTGAGAAACAATCGAAGTTGAGGAAATCGGAAATATGGTTAAACTGAATATAAAACCCAAACAAATTAAGAAGGAAAAACAACGATGTATTACCCTATTCATCTGCTAAATAAACTTAGGTTACTCATATACAGCAGGAGTCAGGAGTCAGGAGTAAAACTGGTTTTGTGTATAGGTTTTAACTTATATTCTGTATTGCTGCCTGACTTCCCACTCAATTCTCCTCAAGGTTTTTTTCGATTTTTTCAGCAAACCCTACTTGACTAAGTATTGCAAAAATTATCTAATCTAATCTCCTTCCAAATCTCAGAAACCTGCCACCCTGTGTTACCAACAGAATGAACTATGGGATTATCCCGCACAGGAATATAATCAGGAACTTGATTTTCTATATCTATGACTCTTCTCTCCTCAACTAACGGTTCTGGTTCATTAGTAATCTCAGTTAGAATATTTTCCTCTTCTAACTCCATACTCTTGATTTTATCGAGAAGTAACTTTTCAGATTTTTTAATTAGTTTCATATTTGATCCATTGAAATGAAAGTTTTGAAAACTTCATACAGCAGTTTGAGAATCCTATCATTGATTTTCAGACAGACTAGGATAGTCTTTCAATAAAGTTTTGAAAGATCCGCAACAAGCTTTGATGAAGTTGAATTGCACAAAATTACCTTGGGAAAACTATGATACAACAAATTAATGATCAATAGGTGTATTTTGCTAAAAAAATTTCTTATATATTTTAGATATCTCCGAAAATTACATAAGCATAACCTGAAACCCATTCGTAGGGACAATTCATGAATTGTCCCTACATCTTTTTCGGAGAAGTCTATTGTATTCATGTTGCTATAATAAGCTGCTTGACAAATACAAGCAAGTGCTATTGTGTTATGTTTCTCATTAGGAAATGATATCCCCTACTGTAAATGTTTTCCCTGTGACTGTTACGGTATCATCTTCTAATAATTTACGCCCCCGTCGAGTTTCCACCTCACCATTAACTTTCACCTCACCATTAACAATCATGATTTTAGCTTGACCTCCAGTAGAGGCTATACCTACAAACTTTAAAAACTGATCGAGTTTAATCATTTTATTGAAGGAGTTAGGAGTTAGGAGTCGTAAGGGCGAAGCATTTGGGCAACAAGTTATCAATTTTATAAACAGGCTATTTTCCTGTAAGGGCGAAGCATTCGGGCAATCAATTATCAATTTTATAAACAGGCTATTTTCCGAATGCTTCGCCCCTACTTCGCCCGTACAGGAGTCAGGAGTCAGGATAAATATTACTAATAGACATCTCCGGTAATGAAATGTGCATAACCTGAAACCCTTGTAGAGACGTTCTATAGTCTCTACATTGATTGTCGGACAGGTCTAATGACTAATGTATCATCAAATTAAAACCTTTCTACATTAGCAAACTTTTGAGGTGATGCTTTTGCAGCTTCTCCACAGGTGCGGGGTGTAGGAAACATTTTACCAGGATTAGCCAAACCTTGAGGATTAAAAACTTGCCTTACCCATTGCATAGTTTCTAAATCCGTATCACTAAACATATCAGGCATATAACATTTTTTATCAGCACCAATGCCATGTTCACCAGAAATACTACCACCAACTTTAACACATAATTTGAGAATTTCTCCCCCCACTTCTTCCACTTTTTCCAATTCCCCAGGAATAGAATTATCAAACAAAATTAAAGGATGTAAATTACCATCACCCGCATGAAAAACATTGGCAATTCTATAACCATATTTTTGACTTAAAGCCTCAATTTCATTCAAAACATAAGGTAATTGTGTCCGAGGAATTACCCCATCCTGTACATAATAATCTGGGCTAACATGACCTGCTGCTGCAAAAGCTGCTTTTCTGCCTTTCCACAATTTTAACCTCGTTTCTGGGTCAGATGCAGAAGTGATATTTCTCGCTCCATTTTGTAAACAAATATCAGCCACTCTTTTTTTATTCTCAGCAACTTCTACTTCTAAACCATCAATTTCTACTAATAAAATTGCTGTCGCATCACGGGGATAACAATTAGTAGCAACCACATCTTCCACAGCGTTAATACTAATATTATCCATCATTTCCATCCCCCCAGGAATAATCCCCGCACTGATAATATCAGAAACACTAGCAGCCGCAGCTTCTACACTGGTAAAATCTGCTAATAAAACACAAATTGATTCGGCACTTTTGAGAATTTTTAAAGTGATTTCTGTGGCAATTCCTAAAGTTCCTTCTGAACCTACAAATACACCTGTTAAATCATAACCTGGCATTTCGGGAATTTGTCCACCGACATCAACAATTGAACCATTAGGAAGGACGATTTTTAAACCTAAAACATGATTAGTTGTGACACCATATTTTAAACAATGTACACCCCCCGAATTTTCCGCAATATTACCACCAATTGAGCAGATAATTTGACTAGAAGGGTCTGGTGCAAAATAAAAACCAGCACCACTAACAGCTTGTGTCACCCAACTATTAATAATTCCTGGTTGCACAACTACACGCTGATTTTCTAAATCAATTTTGAGAATTTGCCGCATTAAAGAAGTGACAATTAAAACCGAATCTTCAACGGGTAAAGCACCACCTGATAAACCTGTTCCTGAACCTCTAGCGATGAAGGGAACAGAATATTGATTGCATATTTTGACAATTTCTGCTACTTGTTCGGTGGTGCGGGGTAATACTGCTACTGTGGGACGTTGACGATAGCTGGTTAAACCATCACATTCGTAGGTTAATAGTTCTTCTTTGCGTTGCACTACTCCTTTTTCTCCCAGTACAGCAATGAATTTTTTGATGATGGGTTTCCAGTTGATTTGTTGTTGATTTTGGGATTTTTCTTGGGTTTGCATCATGGTTTTTTTTATGGGTGGTAGATGTTTTTATTTTCTCACGCAAAGGCGCAGAGTCGCAGAGAGGAAGAGAGATTTTTAGGCTACTCCATAATCTGTATAGGGACGTTTATAAGGAGGATGTAAACCTAGTACAATATCTTCTTTGGGAACGCCCATTTTTACTAAGTCTGCGGCGGGATTTTCTTCTGTTAAATTTTGTTGTAGCCAAATTTTGCCGTTTTTAATATCTAGGTGGATGATAGTTATATACACGCGGTTTAAATTTTCCCATCCCACGTTCATCCATTGATAATGGTCGTTTTCTGTGTCAAAGATCAGTTGTACATCTACTTCGTTAGTGGAAATATCGTCTTTGGCGTAATTTGTGAGTAGGGTTTTAATGTATTCTCGATATTTGGTTATTTTATCCATTTTACAATCACCTCATTCTCTGGTTCATATACCACTAATAAAACTTGATACCTTTTGAGAGCTATTTGTGTAAACTCAAGTTGAAAAAATGTCTGATAAACTTCAAATGGAACTGCCATATATAGTATACGATCTGCTTCAATAGCTTCTAAAGCCAGACGATAACTGAGAAACTGACCCAAAGCAGCATAAAAATCGGTAATAGCGGAAGGATTGATAAAACTTTTGATTTCTACTGCGATTTTCTCATTTTCTCTTTCAGCAGCAATTAATTTTTCAGCACCTAAGTCAATTTTAAATTTGACGCTGCCAAATTTGAATTTTAGTGGATCATCTGTAATTAACCACTGCTCTTTTTGTAAAGCGGTTTTTACTGCTTCGTGAAATATATCTTTTGCAGACACGGGTAACACCAAATATAAACTAGCTACCTACATTTTATGGGGAAGATGGGAGTTGAACCCACAACCGTCCCTTTATGGTTCAATTCTATTTTTTTAATGAAACGCATAGACGAAGAGAATGCAGAGAAAAAGAATTTTTATCCTCTTATCTTCCTCCGCGCCTCTGCGCCTCTGCGTGAAATAAAAAAATCCTCTAATTTTAATATTTCCTCTCTTTTGGTTCAAACATATTCACCACCACTGGCATATATTGAATATCAATACCCGCAGGTGAATAATATGCCATTGTATGCTTCAAAAACTTCTCATCATCCCGATTTGGGAAGTCTTCCCGAAAATGCGCTCCTCTACTTTCTTGACGATTAAATGCAGATTGTAAAATCGTATTTCCTACTACCATTAAACTTTTTAATTCCAACGCTTCTACTAATTCCGTATTCCAACAACTGCCTTTATCATCTAAATAAATATCTGTATATTTCTGTTGTATTGCTCCTATTTTCTCCAACCCTTCACTCATTAATTTAGAGGTTCTAAATACTCCACAAAATTGAGTCATTTTATCTTGAAATTCTTGGCGAATTTGATTTATGCGATATTTTCCTTTTTGATCTAATAAACTTTGAATTTCTTGTTTTGCTTTTGTTATATGATGTTGTTCATTTATTGCTGGTAATTTGCGGTTTTGCACATATCTAGCTATACTCGCCCCGGTACGTCTGCCATAAACTACACATTCTAACAGCGAGTTACTACCTAAACGGTTCGCGCCATGCACAGATACACAAGCGGTTTCCCCAGCCGCAAAAAAACCTTCTACCAACTCATCTGCACTGCGGCGCACTTGTCCATCTGTGTTCACTGGTATACCACCCATGCAATAATGAATAGTAGGACGTACTGGCATGGGTTGGGTGACTGCATCTACACCAACTAAACGGTGTGCTTCTTCCCAGCAGAAGGGTACACGACTCATGATTTTTTCTTTACCCATGTGACGCAGATCCAAGTAAACAAAGGGACCGTCGGCACTACCGTCAGTATTAATACCTCTTCCTGCGCGAATTTCGTAGGCGATCGCCCTGGATGTAATATCACGGGGTGCAAGTTCCATCCTACTTGGGGCATAATTCGCCATAAAGCGATCGCCATCAGCATTAATTAAATAAGCACCTTCCCCACGCACCGCTTCGGAAATTAATACCCCCACTGGATACAACCCTGTTGGGTGAAATTGCACAAATTCCATATCTTCCAACGGTAAACCAGCCAAAGCTGTCATTGCCAAACCATCACCAGTGGAAGCATAATCATTAGAAGTAGTGTTATAAACGCGACCATATCCCCCCGTTGCAAACATCACGGCTTTAGCCCGCACTACTTCAATATGTCCATCTACCAAGTGAAACATCACCAAACCCTTAGCCTGTCCATCTTCCAAGATCAGGCGCATTACATACCACTCTTGGTAAATTTGCACACCATGATGGCGTAAGTTATTGACTAATTCATGTAAAATGGCATGACCGGTTTTATCAGCAGCGTAACAGGTGCGGTTGTGAGAATGTCCACCAAAAGCCCTTTGGGCAATTCTTCCATCCGGTAAACGGGAAAATAAAACTCCTAAATGTTCTAAATCAATTACCACATTTGGCGCTTCTTGGGTAAGAATAGCTACAGCGTCTTGATCCGCTAAATAATCAGAACCTTTAACCGTATCAAAAGCGTGTGCTTCCCAGCTATCTTCAGGATCAACATTTTTTAGAGATGCTGCCATTCCCCCTTGGGCAGCCACTGAGTGGGAACGAATAGGATGGGTTTTAGCAACGACAGCAACTTTTAAACTGGGATCAGTTCTAGCAATCTCTAACGCCGCTCGACATCCCGCTAAACCACCACCAACAATAATTACATCATGTTCTAACATTTTATTTTCAATCCTTAATTCCAAAAAAATACCCTGTCCATAAACAGGGATACTATTCTTCATTATCAATTCTTAGTTTATTCCCAATCACCAATCACCAGTCACCAATTACCAATCACCAATATTAACTGGTAGCTTGAACTGGCTGTTGTTGAGAAATATTACCAGGTATAGGTTCAGTTTTTGTTCCTGGTTCTACGGCAGCCAATTCGATATGATTTAACAACGTGGTAACAAAAGCAAACAGCAAGAAAGGCAAAGTGAGAACAATCACAAGTCCTACCGTAGCTAAAGCATAGACTGGTCTTCTAGCGCCCATCAATGCTAAAGCTGATGCCAAACTAATGGTAATTGTAATTAACCAAGCAATGATTTGACCGTATATATCGCCAAATGTCAAGGTGCAGACAAAGCGATAGTTTTGAATATTATTCTTATTCATCATTATTTGCCTCAAGTCTATCCTATAGGTTCTACCTTAGAACCATGTTTGGCTGACGGACGATTTCTCAATATTTTTCCAAGGTTTGTAATATCACTTAACAATTTAGTGGTTTTTTCTCTTGTGCAATACAAGACTTACACACCTGTAGAATGGTCTGTGATGGCGATCTAGTCATAGTTCCGAGCTTTGTTAAAATTTCTTGTTAAGAATTTCTGTATAATTAATCAGATATCAGTCAACCCTACAGATGAAAATACCACAAATAACACTGTAGTAAAATTATATCAGTCAATTTATTGATTCCCAACTAGAACAAATGAGTGAAACCAGTCCACGCAGAATAATTATTGGTGATGTACATGGTTACTATCAAGGTCTAATGATACTTCTGAAGGAATTTGCCCCTACATCAGCAGATCAAGTTTATTTTTTGGGGGATTTAATAGATCGTGGTCCACAAAGCGCACAGGTAGTAGATTTTGTTAAGAAAAATAACTATCCTTGTTTGCTCGGTAATCATGAGTTGATGCTTTTAAGTGTAATGAGTAAGGATTTTAACTCTAATCAAATAATACAGGCATGGCTTTATAGTGGCGGACAAGCAACGATTACCAGTTATCAATCAGCACAAATTCCCCAAGACCATCTAGATTGGTTGGCAAATCTACCAACATATCTTGATTTGGGAGATGTTTGGTTAACCCATGCAGGTGTTGACCCCAGAAAGTCTGTCTCTGAACAAACCTCCCAGGAACTTTGCTGGATACGTGATGAATTTCACAGCATGGAACTACCATACTTTAGTAATAAGTTAATTATTGTTGGTCATACCATCACCTTCACTTTACCAGGGGTTGCCCCTGGTCAATTAGCACAAGGAGAAGGCTGGTTAGATATTGATACAGGTGCTTATCATCCCCGTAGTGGTTGGTTAACCGGATTGGATATTACCAACAACTTAGTTTATCAAGCCAATGTGTTTAACAACAAGGTGCGTACTTTGCCTTTGGAAAAAGCAGTTACGAGGATTTCACCACATCAGATCCAAGTCAGTCGTCGCCATAAGCAACGAGTCTATTGACACTTGCCTGTTGAAAAACAATATATCATCACTGCCCCACCCATGGGCAAACCGTTCGCCTACATCCACCGCCTCAAGTATGATCAAGTATGATCAAGTATCTCCAGCAAGTTCCGATACTTGAGGGGGGGTGGTTTTGGCTCACTCGATTTTCTTATAAGCTGCATTATCTAAGCCATCATTGCTATGACTTGGCAAACTGTCTATTTGGCGTTGAAGTGACTTAATGCGATCGCTTGCTCCAGGGTGTGTACTCAAAAAGGTGGGAATAACACTTCTTCCCTGTAACTTTTTCATAAACGAAACCATCGCGGAGGGAGCATAACCAGCCTGTGTTAAAATTCTTAGTCCTCTTGTGTCAGCATCATATTCATCCTGACGACTGCGAGGACGGTTGAGAGCTAAATCAACACCTATAGCTACAGCTTGACTGCGATTTAAGCCAGTAGCTGTTGCTATACCACTAGCGATCGCTCTTTGTCGCATCTGCTTAACCAAGTGTTTACCCTCAATATGCCCCATTTCATGGCCAATAACACTCGCTAATTCTGCTTCATTTTCCGCAGCTTGTATCAATCCTGTATTTATATAAACGAAACCGCCTAAAGTTGCAAAAGCATTTACCGCATCATCTTCAACTACCTGGAAAGTATAAGGAATATTAGAGCGATCGCTATTAGCTGCTAACCTTCTACCAACTTCCTCTATATAGCTAGTAAGCTGCCGATTCCGGGAAATTCTGACCTCTTGGCGCAGTTCATTATTCATCTGCCTACCAAGCTCAACTTCCTGACGAGTAGATAAATTAGATAATTGAAATACTTGTACACCTTTGAATAAAAGTGGTAATAAGTCTATGGCTTGACTGGGCAAGGGTGTACTCAAGCACAGACTTATAGCAACAATTACTGAAATCAACGGATATAACCAGCGCCGCCGCCATACACGGTAACTTGCCAAAAATTTATTGCAGTTAATCATAATAATCAGCGTGACAAGAGAGTTGTGTGAGAACTGAAAATAAGGACGCATTTACAGCTTACTAGGTTGCATTCTCAACTCAATCCCTAAAGTCTACGCTATGATTAAAAATCAGAAATTGTCAACTGTTCTATCAGCCAGCCTGATCCTAACTATACCAGCCATGATAGACTGTCGCATAACTGCACTATTCAACCGTATTAATTGATTATCTAGTTGATTATCTAGTAGGAACAATTGTTACTTCCCTTGAAAACTCTGTTTTAATTCACCCCAACCTCAAAAAAACTTGTTATGCGTATTTTAGATTCCAAAGGTCGCTTATTCGGCAAAATCAACTTACTAGATTTGGGTGCTGCGCTGGTAATCTTATTAGTGATCATCGGCATCTTTATATTTCCTGGAACATCCGGTTCTGTTGCTCAAGTCGGCACAAAAACAGTACCTATTGAAGTAGACTTAGTAGTGCGTGGTTTAAACGTCCGCGATCCTGAGCAGTTATTTAAACAAGGATTTATCAAAGGCGGTAAAACAAATGTAATTATTCGTAATCAACCCTACGGACAAATTGGCATTAAATCTATTCAACAACTAGCAAGAACTGTCACTGTTCCCCAACCAGATGGTACAGTTAAAGAATTAGCAGATCCAAGGGCAAACAATTTTAGTACAGATTTTCTTTTGACATTAGAAGGCAAAGCTCAAGTTACTGATAGTGGTCCAGTTTTAGGTAATAGTAAAGTTAAAATAGGTATGCCTTTTGAATTAGAAGGGTTTAACTATAATTTCAACGCTTCTGTCATTGATATTCGTTTACAAGATAAATAATATTTTGGTAATGGGTAATGGGTAATTGGTAATGGGTAATTGTGTTATTCATTATCCCAATCACCAATCACCAATCACCAATCACCAATCACCAATCACCAATCACCAATCACCCATTTAGCCAAGTTAAAAACTTACGAATTAATCCAATTGTCACCGCAGGTAATTCTAATTGGGGAGTTAATCCCACATTTTCTAAAGGTTGAAAAAATCTAATACTTTGGGGATTCATTTCTGAAAAACGACGACCAATATCAGGACCTGTAAATTGTGATTTTTGTCCCCAAATAATAGCAGTGGGAGTTGTCAACTGTTGAATGTAAAGAGATAAATCAAAACATAAGTCTCCCCGAACAAAAGATAAAGCTGCATATTCAGCATTTGGTTGTTGGGCAGATTGTAAATAAGCGTCTACAATTTCTTGATAAACTCGATTTGACTGGGCAAATTGTCGTTGCTCCAAAAAGCTGCGAATACCTGCATCAGTAGCAATACCTGTACTATATAGCAAACGGTCAACCACAGGTACACTGATCAACTGGGCAAAAAAACTGCGAGAGTAGTCTTGGCCAAAGTCAGAAAGTCCAGCAGGACTGACAAGAATTAAAGACTTAAATAAATCGGGACGAGCGATCGCCACTCTAATTATAAACGCTGCGGTCAGAGAAGAGGCTATTACAATCACCGGCTTTGTACAAGTCTGCTCAATAAACTCTTGAATGGTTGTCAAATAATCCTCAATTTTGTAACTGCGTTGCGGATGTTCCGAGCGACCCCAACCGATTAAATCTGGTGCAATAACTTGATATTCAGCCGCAAAAGCTGGATATACTTTCGACCACTCATAAGCAGAAGAACCACCTCCAAAACCATGCAGAAACAACAAAGTTTCCCTGTCAGATTGTTCGCTTTTGTCTTGCCAAGGAGAGCCACTAGCAGTATAATATACAATCCTACCTAATGAGGTATTTATAGAGAATTGCTCAAATCCTAGAGGTTGTAACATAAGTCTTATTTGTTGAAGTTTGTAACTAATCCCAGTCGTACCACTTAAATAGCTCTAAAATGCTCAATGATTGGGTACAAGTTTTCCATTCTTGTTTATTATTAACTAACTGATTAAGCGTTAGATTAAGCACAGGTTAGATTTGTCGGCGGAACGTCCATGAATCAAATATAATTCTTGAAAGGTGGACATTCTGTCCCCGAATCAAAAAATCTGATATTAAATAGGTAAAAACTGTGACAAAGGCTTCGTCTTCTTGGCGGCAATTAATCAACCGGCTTCCAGAGATTAAGACAGGAAGCCCAAAGCCGCGAAGATTAAAACATTTATCTGAACCTGGAAGCATTCTTGGTTTCTTAACAATCATCGTTGCTATGCTGTTTTGGAACTGGAAGTTGTTGTTAGCACTTGCAGTTGGCATTGGAGTAATGCTCATCGCTTATGCAATACCTAAATGGAACTGGCAAATAAGTTGGTTAGAAATACGCAGGTATTTAAACAGTGCTAACAGTCGGTTAGCTTTAGCAGTTGCTAGTGGTGGTATTGCTACTTTTATGACTTATATGGCCGCTGCCATTTGGGTTGATTCTCCAAGTCTCTGGATAGCTGTTGGTGCTATTTTGCAAGGTTTTGGGACATTACTAACTTTAATTTTGTTGGTGTGGCAAATCTTCAGCTTTCACGGAAATCAAGAGGAAGATCATCTGGAACAAGTGTTAAATAACTTAACAGAAACAGATCCTTTAAAACGCTTGCTTGCTGTGCGCCAACTAACTAAATTCATCACTCGTAAACAAGTTGATGTTTCAGTAAAGCAAGATGTTATTGAATGTTTGCAAATTTTATTGAGTAGGGAAGAGGAAACGGTAGTTCGCCAAGCAGCGTTGAATAGTTTGCAAACCGTAGACGGTTTACAAATGGTAATATCCAGCACTGCCAAACCTCTTGTACCCATAACTCAAAAAATCTCTACAACTGTTAAGCAAGAAGTTTATTAGTTAGGGTTTGCTGAGAAAGTCTTTCCGTGAGGGCATAGGAGTCAGGAGTCAGGAGTCAGGAGTCAGGAGTCAGGAGTCGTAGGGGCGAAGCATTCGGACGACAAATTATCAATTTTATGAAAAGGCTATTTTCCGAATGCTTCGCCCGTACAGGAGTCAGGAGTCAGGAGGAGATTTGAAAATTTCTTTGCCATCTCTTGAAATCCCAAAAAATGCACACTTTTTCCGGTATACCCTTCAAAACCCTTGCACTAATTTCTGTGTTTATCAGCCTCTAACCTTTGATATATCAAGGTTTTAGGTTTATTCAGCAACCCCTAGTTAGTTCTCAGGGAATGGGGAATGGGGAATGAGGAATTGGGAACAGGTAGAAAGTTATTCTCCCACCTTATCACCAATTACCCATTCAAAACCCAGCACTGTGGATACTCCTGGCAGTCAACCGATAAACAAAGGCTTTGAGTACAAACTCAGGCAAAGCCAGCATTCGTCGCCAACGCCAAGGCTCTTGATACAAACGATACAACCATTCTAAATTGTTATTTGCCAACCAACGGGGAGCGCGAGTTTTTCTCCCAGACCAGATATCAAAACTACCACCAACCCCGATCCAAATTGCTTGAGGACAGAAATGGCGGTTTTTAGCGATCCATAACTCTTGACGTGGTACACCTAAACCAACAAATATTACTTGTGGTTGCAATTGAGTTAAAGTCTGCTGTAGTATTTGTTCTTCTTCTGGGGAATGATATCCAGAGTGAGTCCCTACTATATTCAAATCTGGAATTTGCTCCTGCCACAACTTTGCGGCATTTGCAGCTACTCCCGTAGCTCCTCCATAGAAAAATATTTTGGTGTCTGTTTTTTGTTGAGCGATTTCTTGTAACAATTTTTCTGCTAATTCAATTCCTGGACAACGTTTTACTTTTTGCCTGAATAAATACCGCAAATACAAGACTACCCCTGCTCCATCTGGAATCACCAGATCAGCATTTTGAATTACTTCTGCTAGGGAGCGATTACGCTCTGCTTGCATAGTCATTTCTGCATTAAGCGTGACTACATGAGTTCCCCTACCTTCTTGGAGGCATTCTAGCAACCAGTTGGGATAGTTTGTCATCACATGAACTGGTAAACCTAATACTGAAAATTTTGTATCTAATTTATACATAGTAGATTCTTATGAGATTTACACTAAATTATTTAGAAGCTTAGTTTATCAAATTTTTTCCCAGACGGATTGTAAATATCAGCTTACTTTTTGCACCATTCTTCTTTGACCTAAAAATCATCGGTTTACCAGACAAGGATGGTATGAAGAGTAGTAGGCTTTGCGTTATGGAATCGTGGGCTATTAACTGCTAATAAGTGATATCATGTACAGCTAATTACTAAAAATCAATAGTTTTTTCCTGTTCATTGTGAAGAGTTACCTGCCATAAATAAAAGTATCTAAAAATATGGTCAGATATGACTGAGAAAGAGGTAAAAAAGCTTAAACTCATGGTGGTAGATGATGAGCCAGACAATCTGGACTTACTCTACCGCACTTTTTGGCGAGACTTTAAAGTATATAAAGCCATTAATGCCCATGAAGCTTTGGCAATTTTAGATCGGGTGGGGGAGATGGCTATAATTATTTCTGACCAAAGAATGCCAGATATCAACGGGACTGAATTTTTCAGTCGGACAGTAGAACGTTTTCCCGACACAATTCGTATTTTACTGACTGGTTTTACGGATGTTGAAGATTTGGTAGATGCAATTAACTCTGGTCAGGTGTTCAAGTACATCACTAAACCTTGGAAACCTCAGCAACTCAAGACATTAGTTGAGCAGGGACGGGATACTTATACTTTAGTTAAAAAGCGTACAAGAGAACTCCGCTATGCTCTGAAAAGAGAATCTTTATTTAATACTGTAACCACAGCAATTCGAGAATCTTTGGACTATGACAACAGCCTACAAAAGATTGTGGTAACTATTGGACAAACATTTGCTGCTACCAGTTGTGTATTGAGAATAGTAGAGAGCGATCGCCTGACACAAAACCAGTTTTCCTATCATGCTCCTCACTCCTTAGAAATCACCCCACCTCTAGACTCTATCCCTTTAATTACAGAAGTTCTCCACACCCAAAAATATCAATTAGCTCAAGATACTTATGATCAAAATCCTTATCACTACCTAGTTGTACCTTTTAGCTACCAGCAGCACTTACTAGCTGTAATGACTCTTTATCAATGGGGAAGTCAACAACCTTGGCAAGATGAAGATATCCAACTAATTACAGGTGTGGCAGAACAAGCAGCTTTAGCTCTCTCCCAAGCTAAACTCTACCAAAGTCTGCAAGAAAAACAACAGCAAATCCGGGTTGAACTGCAATTAGCCCGCCAAATTCAAAACAATCAGCTCCGTCAAACCTTACCAAAAATTGATGGTGTAAAAATACAAGCTTGCTGTCACCCAGCACGGGAAGTAGGAGGAGATTTTTTTGAAGTTTTTGTCCATCCTCAAGGTGATTTGTGGCTGGCTGTGGGTGATGTTTCCGGTAAAGGTGTACCAGCGGCTTTATTTATGGCCAGTGCTATTTCTCTGTTGCGTCGGGAATTATCTCACGAATCGCCAGCGGAGCCGCATATTGTGATGCAAAATCTCAACTATGCTCTAGCTGATGACTTAATCAGTAACAATTATTTTATTACTCTTGTTCTTGCATCTTATAACAGAACTACCCAGGAACTTGTCTATGCTAATGCCGGTCACATTTATCCTCTCTTGTGGTCGAAACCAGTAACTTTAGCTACTCAACCCCATTACCTGAAAATCCGCAGTGTTCCTTTGGGGATTTTACCCCAATGGCAAGCACCGTCAGGGCGCTTAATTCTCTCTCCTGGAGATACCCTACTATTAGCTAGTGATGGAATTACAGAAGCTAAAGTATCAATAAATTCAAAAGGTTCTATAAAAACTGATAGTAGCACTACACCTAATAACTTTTCTATGCTCAACCAAGAAGGTATTTGGCAACTTATACAAGAGCAGTTTCAACCTTTATCTCTTGAAAATTTACTCACTTGTATTCAAGCAAATAATTCTGTGCAAGAAGATGACCAAACTCTACTTTCCCTGGAGGTTTTGTAACTAATGAAAAGTGAGCTTCATGTACCAAGTGACTTGAGTTGTATCAATATCGTCGAGACTTGGTTGTTGGTATGCTTGAAAATCCACTTGGGGGACTCTGTAGATTGGTCAGAACAATCATCTCGTTTGCGTTTGGCTTTGGTTGAAGCATACACTAACGCTGTACGTCATGCTCACAAAGATCAGTCTAGTTTGCCCATATTGCTGCGTTTAGAACTAAAAGATCGGAAATTAGCGATCGAAGTTTGGGACTATGGTCAAGGTTTTGATTTGTCTACCTACTTTCCTCCTAGTCCTGGACAGAAACAAGAAGGTGGTTATGGATGGTTAATTATGAATCGTCTGATGGACAAGGTAGAGTATCGGTTGCAGGTTGATGGTGCTAATTGTCTGAAGTTGGAAACTACTATACCCAAACAGGTTAACTGACCGGAGATTTTAGATTTTAGATTTTAGATTTTAGATTTTAGATTTTAGATTTTAGATTTTAGATTTTAGATTAACAAATGTGGTTCGCTCTCCCGTCCTTCAGGACGAGAAAATACTCGCTGCGCTACGTATGCTTCGCTAACGTAAATCCAAAATCCCATAATCAGCTTTTGGCTGAAAACCTTGGTAATTTATTAAGAAATATGAATAAAATTAATAACTTTTGCTAAATTTATTTGATTTCTTAGTGATAGTTATCAAATAATTTAACATACAAGGCTGCTTTGCAAAATTAGGAACCCAGTTTGGGTAATCGAAGAGCCTGAAGTTGATACTAAATTCATCACCTTGCTTATGAAACCTTTATTCTGCTTATCACCCCGCTATCGTCTTGATGATGAATCTCGTTGGTTAGAAGGTATTGATCCTAGTCGTCACTACTGGATTGCGGTGAATGGAGAGAAAAAGGTAACATTAGCTCTGCCAGGGTTAATAGTTTCTTCGATTGAAGAGTTTAAGCAGGTGATTCGCAAGTTTCGTTCTTTACAACCAGGCGAAATCTTGAATCTAGCCAGAATTTCTAACCGTTGTATAATTCGGTGCATAAGTAATAACTGCTATACTATAGAAGCAGAAGTCAATAATGCTCCTGTTTGTCATCTTTTTGACCAAGAAACTTTAGAAAGTTTGTTAATGACAGCACATCCAGACTGGCAATGTGCGCCCTCAGATATTGAGTTAGGTAGAAAATTGTTGTTGCGTTCTTTGGCTCAACCAAGTTTTAGTAAGAGTTAATGCACTTACATATATATTAAGTCAAAAAAGGCACACATCCTCGAATTATCAAGAAATGGAGGATTTTGATGTTAGAGGATGTTTTAAAAGTCTCTCATGATGTATCAAATATTTTCAGATCTCCCTAAATCCCCATTGAAAAGGGGGACTTTAAAGAATTTAGCCCCCCTTTTTAAGGGGGGTTGGGGGGATCAATCAGTGTCATTGATGACAATAAAAAACTTTTGAAACAACCTCTTAAATGCTCCCAAACTCTTTGATATCCTCAGCCTCAAAAAAAGGAATTTTTGGTGAAAACCCTAATTATATTCTAGAGGAAATTAGGCAATAGATTCAGATAATCGCTGTTCTATCCAAGAGTTAAGGCTTTTACCTTCCTGTCTAGCTTTTATTGCAATTGTTTTGTGCAATTGAGGATTAATTCTCACTACAAATTTACCTGAAAATGGCTTATCTGGTTCTTCACCGCGTTGTTTGCAAAATGCTAAATAATCATCTACTGAATCTTGAAATGCTTTTTTTAATTCCTCTACACTACTGCCTTGAAATGTAATTACATCTCTAATATTAATAACTTAACCGTGAAAAATTGCCGCTTGATCATCAAATTCTACTACTGCTTCATAACCTTTATATTTCATCATTATTGAACCCTGCTTCTAAGAGAAAACGTCGTATAGATTTAACAGCACCTTTGTCTGTTTCTTTTTCAGGATGTGGCCTATGGAAAACTGACCTTACCCCATTGAGCAAGTCCTAAGTTGACAATTTACTAGACAAACCTATACAAGTACATACAAAACTACAAGTATTTGACGTATACATGGAATAAGTTGACTAAAAAATTAGGCAAAATGTGTCAGAATTAAATAATATAGTATAGTGTTGACATCAGCAAATGCTTTTATCCATCAAAACACAACTCAAGTTAAATAAAACTCAAGAAATGTTAATGGCTAAACACGCTGGTATAGCAAGGTTTACCTATAATTGGGGTTTAGGGACTTGGGCTTATTTGTACAAAGATGGATTAAAGCCAAACAAATACATCCTCAAAAAATTCTTTAATAATCATGTAAAACCTGAATTGGCATGGATTAAAGAAAAAGGTATTTGCCAGAAAATCACTCAATACGCCTTTGATAGTTTAGGTGAGGCTTTCCAGAGATTTTTTAAAGGACAGTCTAAATATCCTAACTTCAAAAAGAAAGGGAAAAATGATAGTTTTACAATTGATGCAGGTGGTAAACCAATTCCTGTAGGTGGTACATCAATAAAACTACCAACAATTGGATGGGTAAAAACTTATGAAGGATTACCTCATACTACTTGCAAAAGCATTACTATTTCTAGGACTGCTGATAGCTGGTACATAGCTTTTTCTTATGAACAAGAATGTCAGCCAACTATTAAAAAACATGATGCTGTTGGTGTTGATTTGGGAGTAAAGGAACTAGCTATTCTTAGCACTGGTATTACTTTTGCTAATCCTAAACACTACAAACAGAACTTAGCTAAACTGCAAAGATTATCTAATATCTACTCTAGAAAGGCTTCATGTTCAAGCAATAAACATAAAGCTAAAATTAAACTAGCTAGACATCATGCGAGAATAGCAAACCTGAGAAAAGATACTCTTCATAAACTTACTACTTACTTATGTAAAAACCACGCCAAGATAGTAGTAGAAGATTTAAATGTTTCAGGGATGTTGTCAAATCATAAATTAGCTCAAGCAATAGCTGATTGTGGATTTTATGAGTTTAAGCGTCAGCTAGAATATAAAGCTAAAAAGTTTGGCTGTGAAATCATAATTGCTGATAGATTTTATCCATCAAGTAAAACCTGTTCTCGCTGTGGGCATAAAAAAGAAAATCTTTCTTTATCCGAAAGAATTTATTACTGCGAGAACTGCGGTTTTGAAATAGATAGGGATCTAAACGCTGCAATTAATTTATCGCGTCTGGCTAAGGCGTGAAAGTCTACTGAGGGATAACTGCTCCCATGCTCCCGTTGAAGTAGAAAGTAAAGTCTAGTTTTGTCTAGGTTTTATATAGCAGAGCAATTCTTACTCTTGAACCAGAACCCTCTGTGATTTCTGCTCCCAGTGCTAAAAACAAACTTTCCACATCAGTCCAAGGTATGTTTGCTCTGACTGGGTTCTCAAAAATGTCTTGGAGTGTTTTTTGGTGTTTGTTGTTTAGTTCCATTTATATAGTATCATAGAGTGATACTATTACCAATTAATATGTGTACATATTGACAAGAATTTTAGTTTGCGTGAGCAGTGGGAAAGGTTAACAGCTATTTTCAGCCCATACTTTGAGATAAGTATAAAAAATATAACTATTTTCAGAAAATATACTACTAGCTTATAAAAATTACACTTTGTTAAAATGTGTAAAACTTATACAGGCTCTATTTCATGATTACTTTACTCAACGATGCCCTAACGCTGACATACAACCAACTAAGCGTCTTTTCTAGTTTAAATATTTTCTGGCAGGTTTTAGAAACGGCTTTTGGTACGCAATACAACCGTAGTTTTGCGGAAATTCTGCGTTTACAGTGGCAAGCAGGTGATTTTAGTCAACTTCCGCAAATTGAGATTCTTGATAGCAGTGTTTTGGGAACTAGTGTTTGAGTTTGCCCGTGTAGGTAATGTTGATATTACCCTTAGCAGTAGTGATTTCAGTTTGGTTGTGTAGTCTTTAGAGGAGACAAAAACAGTTTTCTCGTTCCCATAATACAGAATACGGGAGCGAGAGAAATTATTAATTGTCAATTATTAATTATCAATTATCAATTATCAATTGTCAATTATTAATGATTATTTTGATTGTAAATATACCAGCATTGTAGGGGTTTAGAATTGCTTAATGGTGTCAACTTAACGTAAAACCCATCACCGGACTGGGAATTCATTCCCAGTCTAATAGCAAAAGTCATCTAAAGATGACGAAAAATATCCAAAATTTATATAGCTATAGCCATCAAGATTAGGACGTAAGTAAGGGTTTAGCAATGCTAAACCCCTACGAAAGATATGGGTTTTTGACCACAGATATTTAAGGTTGATTGTCAATATGTAATTCCTAAAATTATCAATTATCAATTATCAATTATCAATTATTGAATGGCGTAATAGTATATTCTTTATTTGGTGGACGCAGGGAAATTAAATCTTGAGGTGAAGCTAAAAGTTTGATTTTAGCTTCTAGAATTTCCTGTTGTGGGTTGAGGATAAATAACCATAAAACATTAACACTACACCAAGAAGTGTGTGCTTTACCTGTAACTTGAATTTGGATTTTTTGATCTGCTGAATTTTCAATAATTCCTTGGTGGGGTTCGGCTTTAATGTCTTGCGCTTCTTGATGGAGATAGGAAGCGATCGCATTTCGTCCCATCACCGCAGACTCCAAAGGTGGATACATCAAACCATCTTCAGTAAATAATGCCGCAGTATTTGTAAAATCACCTGCGTTTAAAGTGGTAAAATAACGCAATATAGCTGGTTCTGTAATTCCTTCAATAGTAATATTCATATTTTAAATCGCAGGTAATTGGTAATTGGTAATTGGTAATTGGTAATTGGTAATTTTCCTCCTGACTCCTGACTCCTTGATCTCCTGACTCCTAAAAATAAATTATTCCCAAGTAATTACCTGGGAATAAAATTGTAAAAAGACATTGAGGTTGGAAGGATATCAGCAATTAGTCAGCTAAAGGATCAACACCCATTTCTGTAACCACTTTGCGGAAAACTGTAATTTGCTGACCAAAATCTAATTCTTTGAGAGTTTGTAAAACTTGTGCGCCATCACGGGAAATCTGATAACCTGGTGGTACTGGTACTACAAAACCTTTTGCCATTAATTCTGCTAATTCGTACCAGAAAGCTAACTTAGTGTTAGCACTGAAAATACCATAAGAGCGAGAAACTTGAGTATTTTTTTGACCAGCTAAATCACGCATCGCTTCTAACTGCTCTGCATGAGACATTTGTTTGATTTGATTCAACAAACCTTCTGCCAGTTGTAATCTAGCTGCACCTGTAGCGGCTGGGGTAATGGATTTACCCATTTCTGTGTATGCGTACCACAAAACTGCTAGTTGATCATCAATGCTGAGGGCTTTAAATACAGCAATGGTTGAGGTGACAGTATCAATTGTTTGGTTGCTGTAGTTTAAAGCACCAGAAAAACGGGTTGAAGCTGAATCAGAAGTGAAAGTCATTATATTCACCACAGTTTATTAACTAAATTTGTTGTTAATCAGTGGGAGGTGGGCATCACTCTGGGTTGCTTGACCTCTTGTCAACTATTTTGCATTATTTCTTAACAAAATGCAAATAAAATTTACAAATCATAGAGTTAAGGAGAACAAATGAAAAAAAAGATGATATTGTGTATAATGTCAAAGCAATTTTTCTGATTAACTCCTTTGAGGTAATTTGAGGTAAAAAATTACTCCTACTCTTCCTTTGTGTACTTTGCGTACTTTGCGGTTCATTAACAGAAAAACTTAGCAACTACACCAGGAAGGAGCATAAACATGAAAAAGTGTAGCTTAACTAGTAGTCTCATCAAAGAGAAAGCCCAAGAGATAGGCTTTCACAAAGTGGGTATTGCTGCTGTAGAAGGGGTAGACGCTACAGAAATTCAAAGGCTGCAAGCATGGATGGCAATGGGTTATCACGCTGACATGGAATGGATGGGAAACCCAAAACGTCAGGATATTAGTTTGGTAATGCCAGAAGTGCGATCGCTGATTTGTGTGGCGTTAAATTATTACACACCACATCAACATCCAGAAGGGGAAGAATACGCGAAAATTTCCCGTTATGGCTGGGGAAGGGATTATCATAAGGTACTGCACAAGAAACTAAAACAACTGGCTACCTGGTTAGAATCACAGGGTGAAGGGATAAAAGCCAGATATTATGCAGACACCGGACCAGTACAAGATAAAGTTTGGGCGCAAAAAGCTGGTATTGGTTGGATTGCCAAAAATGGTAATCTCATTACTAGAGAGTATGGATCTTGGGTATTTTTAGGAGAAATATTAACTAATATCGAGTTAGAGAGCGATCGCCCTGCTACACAACATTGCGGTAATTGTACAAGATGTATCCAAGCTTGTCCTACTGGGGCAATTACGCAGCCTTTTGTAGTAGATGCTAATCAGTGCATTGCCTATCACACTATTGAAAATCGAGCAGAAACATTACCAGAAAATATTAAAACTAACTTGCATGGATGGGTTGCTGGTTGTGATATTTGTCAAGATGTATGTCCGTGGAATCAGCGTTTTGCTCAAATAACTGATGTTACAGATTTTTACCCATATCCTGAAAATTTAGCACCCAAGCTGGTAGAATTAGCGCAAATCACAGATGAGGAGTGGGATAGACGATTTACAGCATCAGCTTTGCGACGCATTAAACCCAAAATGTTACGAAGAAATGCCCGCGCTAATCTTGACTCATCTAAACTAAAAAATGACTCAAAAAGTAATCATCTTTGATTTTGATGGCACAATTGCAGATACAGTAGATGCTCTTGTAAATATTGCCAATCGTTTAGCTGTAGAGTTTGGTTATGTACAAATATCTGCTAATGAACTGACTCTATTAAGGAACTTAACCTCTAGAGAAATTATTAGATATTCAGGTATATCTTTGTTTAAGATACCTTTTTTAGTGAAAAAAGTTAAAGGGGAATTAAAAAACAAAATCAAAGATTTAGAATCTATACCAGGAATTAAAGAAGCACTTATAGAACTCAAAAATAAAGAATATAGATTGGGAATTATTACTTCTAATTCTCAAGAAAATGTAAGTGCATTTCTCAAATGTCATGATTTAGATTATTTATTTGAATTTATTCACTCAGGAGTAACAATTTTTGGGAAAACAACTATAATTAATAATGTATTAAGACAAAAGCAAATCAAACCACAAATAGTAATTTATGTGGGAGATGAAACCAGAGATGTAGAAGCAGCCAAAAAAGCTAATATTAAAGTAGTTGCTGTTACTTGGGGTTTTAATTCTCCTGAAGCACTAGCTAAGGAAAATCCTGATTTTTTAATTAATCATCCTAGCGAACTATTAGAAGTAATCAAAAATTGCTAAGAGATTGTTTGAAAACTTGAGAATCTATCGAGTCTCAAGGAACAATAACAGGGGATGTCAAACGCATTCCTACTTGGCCTTACCAACTTTTATCAGCAATCAGTCATTAGGGTTTGCCGAAAATATAAAATTATTATGAGAGCGAGAATTGAAAATAATGTTTTATTTATTCACCATGAGGATGTACCAGAATTTAAAAAAGGTGGTTCGGTGGTGAGAAATTCTTATTTTTGGGCTTTACGTTCTATTGCTGGTCGTGCTAGACGTGGTAGTGATTGGGAATATGAGTTTGAGGTTTGGTTAGCGTTGGCGCGGATGTTGATGTCTTTTACTGAGTCGGGATATTTGGGATATAGAGAAACTATTTTAGAGTTTCCCTTATCCCAAGGTGAGATTCCTAGTATTTTACGGGATGTGGGAACTTGGGAATAACGAAGGCAAGAGGCAGAAGGCAGGAGTCTGTTTTTGTCAGGGGTATTTATACCCCACTTCAAAAAATTTTCGCCTTTAAATGCGTGGTTGTATACCCGATGTTTATGATACTTTGCGAAAAGAATATTGTGGGTTTGAATATTAAGAAATAGGTTCAAAAACCATTTGGGGTATTAATATTTGATCTTGGATTTTTCCAACTCCTAAAAAGCGGTTGTCTTGTTCATAAACTCTTACTAAATCTGAAATTTCGAGATTTACAGGAACTTTCTGTCCTTGACACCATTTTTTGGCTAATGTGTCTGGTAGGCTTACGGGTGATAGTTGTTGTAATGCTGCATCTGAGGGGATGGTTTGAAATGTGCCGGTTTGCAGTTGGTTTTCTATGTCTGTGAAGGTGAGGCTGTTTTCTAAGTAAAATCCGCTGCTTTCTGTTCTGGTTAAGGCGGCGAGGGTTGCTCCTGTGTTTAAAAGTATGCCTAAGTCACGGGCGATCGCTCTAATATATGTTCCTGCACCACAGGCGATCGCCAAATCCAATTCCGGGAAATCACTATCACGCCAGTCTAAAATCTCTATTTTTAATACTTCTACCGTTCTCACTGGTGCTTGCACAATTTCTCCTTGACGTGCTAAATCATACAGACGTTTACCTTCAACTTGAATCGCACTATAACTAGGGGGAATTTGCTCAATTTTACCGATAAATTGGGGTATTTCGGTTTCTATGGCGGTTAATTTTAAGCCAGGACAAGGTTGAGAGGTGATAACTTCCCCTTGTAAATCATCAGTAGTAGTACGCACCCCAAAACGCACGGTAGCTTTATAAGCTTTTTCACCGGGTAAATATTGTAATAATCTGGTGGCTTTACCCAAAGCGATGGGTAAAACTCCTGTAGCTGCTGGATCTAAAGTTCCTGCGTGTCCCACTCGTTTTAAACGCAACAGTTTTCTGACTCGTGCTACGCAGTCATGGGAAGTCCAGTCATCAGGTTTGTTTAAATTGATAAAACCCTGCACAAATAATTCGTAATTGTTAATTAGAAATAGAGCCTACGGAACGCTGGCGCGAACGTAATTAGGGTTTGCTGAGAAAGTCTTTCCGTGAGGGCATAGGAGTCAGGAGTCAGGAGTCAGGAGTCAGGAGGAGATTTGAAAATTTCTTTGCCATCTCTTGAAATCCCAAAAAATGCACACTTTTTCCGGTATACCCTTCAAAACCCTTGCACTAATTTCTGTGTTTATCAGCCTCTAACCTTTGATATATCAAGGTTTTAGGTTTATTCAGCCAACCCTAATTAATTATATAGCATTTTCTATTTAATTACAGTGTGGGAATAAAGAGTTAAACAAACAACATCACTAAAAAATCAACAAATGTAGTAGGGAGACACCAATATTTAATATCCAAAATCCCCATCTGACTATAGTTAAAGAGAGTTTTTTTTTGGGTATAGCTGGTTGATGATTATGCTCTAATATTGGTGCTAACTGTAGAGTGTTCAGAGATTTTACGAGACTTAAACCTAAAGATTGACTAGAAATAGTTTGAGCATAACCAGCGTTGAGGTAGGGAAGATATTGTGGTTTTTGATATACAAAAGTTTGGAAAAAAGGCAAACTTAAAGAATTGATGTAAGCACGCGATTGGGAAGCATTACCAACCATGTTTGGGGGTAATGCTATTTGTTGACTTCCAGGGTTACTATTACCAATGCTAGAAAAATGAGTTGCACCAACAAGCATAACAAGATATTTGTGGGGATTAGTTAACCAAGAAAAAGGTAGGATTTGTTCATATAAAGCTGGTGCTACAGTATCTTCACTGCTACCAATAAACATCACAGGAGTTTGCATTTGATTTAAACCAGATTCACCAAATATAGAACTGGTGATGGGGTTAACAGCTATCGCGGCTTTTATTCTCTGATCTCGTAAATTAATATTCTCTTGTTGTGTAGATTTATTTTGCAATTCCAAAGCGCGACATTGCAACAATAAAGACATATTCCAGGTATCTTGTAGCGCATCTGGTTGACAATCTTTTTGTAGTTGTTGAAAGTTGATTTTTGCCCCGGCTAAAGCTAATGCAGTATAACCACCAAAAGACTGACCAAATATTCCCACTTGTTGCAGATTTAACTTACCTTTAAATTCACCATCAGACTGGTTAGTTTTTTCTAGTTTATCTAATATATATTTTATATCTAAAGGTCTATTAATAAATTCATTTGCTTCTTGTAGTTTCCTATTATTTCTATTGTTGAAAAATAGATGAGGATGATTAGGGACGACAACGGCAAATCCATGAGATGCTAAGTGTTTGGCTAAATAACGAAAGTTACTGCTATCTAAACCCAAGCCGTGAGAAATCACAATTACTGGTGTGGTATTTTGAAGATTGGGAATATAAATATCCGTTAATAAATGTCGATCTCTGGTGATATCAAAAAATTCCAGCGTAGATTTTTTAAATGTAAAAATACCAGGATTTTGTAAATTTGCTAAGAAGGATAAATTTTTCTTGGGGATAGTAGCAGCTTCTATTTTTGATTGTTGTTGAAGTATGGCGATCGCTTGCTGAGTTTCACTAATTATATTTTCCAGTTCACCAGCTATCTCTAAGCTATCAGCTAAGTTAAGACGAATACTACTGCTAGGATAATTGCGTAATAAATTTAATAACGTTAATCCTTCTGGTTCCCCAGACGCTGAAATAATCGCAGTACGTAAATCCTCAATCTCTGAATCATTTTGAGGAGATTTAGCTGTAATTAATTTAGCCAAACGTTGCAGCATAAATTCCCCTTGCTGGGTGTGGAGAAATTGTGACGCAACTGCCGGAGTAATTTTGACATTACTAAGTAAAATTTTGCGTAATTCTTGCAGTTTATCAGATGAAATATATTGTTGATAAACTGCTAATTTATCATCAATTATTCCTGTTTTTGTATAGGTTTCTAAACTCATCACAGGAATAGGAATTTCCAGGATAGAATAAGCAGCGTAAATTTGCTCTGCTGCCATCACAGAATTACTCATTCCAAATGTTGGCAGCAACATTGAAAGCACCAGCAATAAGAATTTTTTTTTCCAGCTGCTGGAAAAGTTACCAAACAAACTATTCATCGCTCAAATGTTTCCGTGATGTTGTCTAGCGAGGCGTTAAATTTGGTAGTTATTCAAACACCCTGTTGATTAATTTATATACTATTGATTACATCTGTGTTCTGGATAGTTTTGAGCTTTTTTTTGTCTGCTGAAATAAAAATTTAGCTATTCAATCATTAGAGCAATTTGTACCTAAATGGATGTGGATCTATTGATTTATATAGATATATATTGAAAATTTTAGTAAATAAAAAAAACTCTTGCCTCAGTGTTTATGATGTAGCTTTCTAGAGTAAATAAATCTAAACCTTGTTAAAATTTTTGTAAAAATTATGTTTTTTGTATTGCATGAGACTGCAAAATCAGATATCTTTGTTTTTGAGCAGTAACTCAACATTAAAAAACCTCAGACTCAAATCACCGACTTCTTCAAGAAGTCAGGGATCTATCCACAGATTATTTTACGTTTAATTATGTTGATCTATTTAGAGAAGAACTATTTGAAAAAACTTCGGAAATTGTGAATTTTCCAGTAAATTCTATTTTGCAGACTTACCCAAGGCGATCGCTACTGAACCAGAAACAACTAATAAAGCGCCAATAATTCCTATTAAGGTAATATTTTCTGGGGGAATAAGCTGGGGAAAAATACCCGCTACCAACTCCACAGCTATTAAAGTGACAATGGGAGCTAAAGCTAAAACTGCACTGACTCTGGAAGCTTCCCAATGTTCTAAAGATTCAGCAAAAGAACCATAAGCAATTAAAGTATTTAAACCACAAAATAATAACATTGATAAATGCAGAAAATCAAGATTAAAAATTTTATTGACTTTGGTAAATGGCGTAAATAATAAAGCACAGCCGCCATAAATAATTAGCATAATATGATAAGATGATAAAGATTGTAATAGTTGCTTTTGTGCCAAGGCATAAATAGCCCAGCAAACAGCACCTAATACCAGTAATCCACTACCTACAAGATATTGTCCTTGGGCTGTAATTAAATTGCTAATTTGAGCTTTAAAAAATAATAAAAACCCTAAAGTTAAGACACTAACACCAAACCATTGCCATAATGTATAACGTTCTCTAAAAATAACTAAACCCCCAAAACCTAATAACACAGTAGATAACTGAATAATTACTTCTGCATTACTGGCAGTTGTTAATGCTAAACCTTGCATGAAGAGAAAATAATTACCTCCCAAAAATATTGTCGCTATTGCTAATAATTTTCCCGAACTAGAACGTAATTGTTCGATTGTTGGTAATTTTTTTTGTACAAACAAATAAATTGCCAGCAATATAAACGACATCAAAAACCGAAACCAAATAACGGTATAGACATCTAAAACTTGTAGTGTTACCTTTAAGGCAATTGGTAAAATTCCCCATAAAAACACCGTAAGTAACGATAAACTTAGTCCTAAACGCCAGCGGCCGGAAGTTTGATGTATCATATTAATTTCATGGGATTATTTATCATATATTTTAGGTTTGGGAATGGGGAATAGGAAAAAAGTGATTATGAGTCATTAACCCGTGATGATATCATTTTGTTAAAAGAATACAAGGGGAGCATCCCAAATGTGTAAATTTATTTTTATCTAACGACATAAAATGATCCAAGGGTCTGATATGATTGAACCGCAAAGGGCGCAAAGGACACAAAGGTAAGAGAGTTAAGCGAGAGTTTTTGGTGTGGGTGCGTTTATTTTCGCAAAATTGGTGGTTTTAATTATGAAGTTTTCATATAGCAACCCTAAATCAATCATGAGAAAACACCGTAGTCATGAAGTTTAGGGAAGTCAAATATTTGACAGTTGATTGATAGTTCAAATAACTCCTTGATCACAGTAAACGAGTGACAGAAAAAAT
>NZ_JACJUZ010000162.1:0-1736 GCF_014299995.1 Sphaerospermopsis sp. LEGE 00249
TTAATGAACCTGCAACGGGTTCACGGATGCCGTCGATGTCAACGGGAGGAGCAGCGATAAATGCGATGATGAAGCAAGTGGTTGCTGCTAACAGGGTGGGTATCATTAATACACCGAACCAGCCGATGTAAAGGCGGTTGTTGGTGCTGGTGATAAATTCACAGAAACGATCCCATACGTTGGCGCTTTGGCGCTGTTGAATGGCGGTTGTCATGTTCTTATGATTGCGTTTTATGTATGTATGTTTTGGTAGGTGTTTCTACCTGATGACTTTATAGTAGGTCAAATATTTCGATTTGTAAAGGGGTTTTCGTAATATTTTTTAAAATTTTTCTCATAGGATCAGAAAACCTAGATATAGTAAGGGTTACAGGCTTTATATTTTTGTAAACTTATTCTCTGGATTGTAAAAATGCTCTCATCTAGTCCCAAGGTAGTCACTTATAGTCCTGCATATACTCTTGTTCCTACTTACGAATGTTTTAATAGATGTAGTTATTGTAATTTTCGTGTTGAACCAGGTTCACGTCCTTGGATGAAGCTAGAACAAGCAGAGAATATTTTATTACCTTTAAAAAATCAAAATGTCTGTGAAATACTCATTCTCAGCGGTGAAGTTCATCCTTTATCATCAAGGCGGGAAAAGTGGTTTCAGCTTATTTATGATTTATGTGCTTTAGCTTTATCAATGGGATTTTTACCCCATACCAATGCCGGACCACTGAGTTTTACGGAAATGGAAAAGCTGAAAAATGTTAATGTTTCGATGGGGTTAATGTTGGAACAGTTGACACCCAAGTTATTAAATACTGTTCATCGTCATGCACCGAGTAAATTACCTCAAGTGCGTTTACAACAATTACAATGGGCGGGAGAATTGCAAATTCCCTTTACGACTGGGTTGTTATTGGGAATAGGAGAAAGTGAAGATGATCGCTGGGAAACTTTAACAGCTATTTCTGAGTTGCATCAACGCTATCAACATATACAAGAAGTTATTTTGCAACCCCACAGTCCGGGAAGTCAGCAAACCTTTAACGCAGAAGCTTTTGATCCTCATCAACTACCGCACGTGATCAGGAAAGCACGGGAAATTTTACCCGCAGACATTACAGTACAAATTCCCCCTAATTTACTGCAAGATGAAAATTGGTTATTAGCGTGTTTGGATGCAGGTGCGAGAGATTTGGGAGGTATAGGTCCAAAAGATGAAGTTAACCCAGATTATCCCCATTTACAGGTACAGAGATTAAAAGAAATTTTACAACCTGCGGGATGGGAATTAGTGCCACGGTTGCCTGTTTATCCTCAGTTTCTAATAAATAGGTAATTAGGGTTTGCTGAATAAACATGAAAATATTACAGGTCAAGGATTTTAGGCAATTTGAAATTGAAAAAGTGTATATCACAGCCTTTTGCTAGTCCATGAAGTATAAAAGAAGAGTAAAAAAGCAATGCACCAACAAGGTTTTACTATTATCTGTGTAGGCTGACTTTAGCCTGATACTGCTAGTAGCAAAAAAATTTTTTCCAACGTATTAATCCCAAGTGAAATTGGGGAATGCTGAAACATAGGAAATAGTAACCTGCTATATAAAACCTAGACAATACTAGACTTTACTTTCTACTTCAACGGGAGCATGGCAGCGGTTATCCCTCAGTAGACTTTCACGCCTTAGCCAGACGCGATAAATTAATTGCAGCGTTTAGATCCCTATCTATTTCAAAACCGCAGT
>NZ_JACJUZ010000163.1:0-1701 GCF_014299995.1 Sphaerospermopsis sp. LEGE 00249
TCTTTGTAGGGCGATATAGTGTTTAACTGTTTCCGTACAAATATTACCAGCAGTGCTAACAAAATAACTAGGAGTCCACAAAGTAGGAAGTTTCAGTAACTCAGGAAATTCTTTTCTCAAGAAACAAGATGCCCTTCCCTTGATTTTGTTCATGATTTGAGATGGGTTGTCGGTGGGTTTGGCATTGATGAATAAATGTACATGGTCTGGCATAATTTCCATTGCGATAATTCACCATCTATTCTCATTGCAAACATCACAGATAATCTGCTGAAGTCGCTCCGCTATTGCTCCAGTGAGAACTTTTTTCCGGCGTTTAGGTATAAAAACAAAGTGGTAGTTAAGTAATGAAACCGCGTTACCTTCATGTCTGTACTCATCTGGAGAAAATTTAGCCATTTTGGAAATTACCTTTGCTTGGTGTATATAGATAGTGTATATTAGACAATATCTAAAACTCAAGGAGGTGATTAAGTAGTGCTGGTGTTAGAGTACAAAGCCAAATGCAACCAAAAACAAAAACAAGCTATTAACGAAGCAATCAGGACAACTCAGTTTGTCAGAAACAAAGCTATCCGCTATTGGATGGATAGCCCAAAAGAAGCAAAAGTTAACAGAATTGCATTAAATAACTACTCAACAGCACTACGAAAAGAGTTTAGTTTTGTAGAAGAATTAAATTCAATGGCTTGTCAATCTGCAACCGAAAGAGCATGGCAAGCAATTCAGAGATTTTACGACAACTGTAAAAAGAAAGTTGCCGGAAAGAAAGGGTATCCACATTTTCAAAAAGATAACCGTTCAGTTGAATATAAAACATCTGGATGGTCATTACACCCAACTAAAAGACGCATCACCTTTACTGATAAAAAAGGTATTGGTGAGCTTAAATTACTGGGTAAATGGGATATTCATACATATCCTATCAAGTTAATTAAACGAGTCAGGATTGTTAAACGTGCTGATGGCTTCTATGTTCAATTCTGTGTAGATACAGAAGTGAAACAAGAACCCAGAATGGCTGATGGTGAAATTGGTTTAGATGTAGGACTGGAGTATTTTTACTCTGATTCCAACGGATACCATGAACCTAATCCCAGGTTTCTCAGGAAATCAGAACAATCTATCAAACACGCTCAACGTCGTATTTACACCAAGGAAAAAGGTAAAAACCAAAGACGCAAAGCAAGACAAAGATATGCTCGAAAACATTTAAAAGTAAGTAGGCAACGGAATGAACACGCAAAGAGAATTGCGCGTAACGTAAACAAAGCTAACGCTTTAGTCGCCTATGAAGATTTAAAAGTTAAGAACATGGTAAAAAATCATTGTCTTGCTAAGTCAATTAATGATGCAGCTTGGTCTACTTTTTGTCAATGGCTAGAATATTTTGCTGTTAAGTTTAACAGTGTTGTTGTTGCTGTTGCTCCACATTACACATCACAAAAATGCAGTAATTGTGGTGCGATTGTCAAAAAATCTCTTTCAACTCGTACCCATAAATGTAATTGTGGCTGCGAGTTGCAGAGAGATGTGAATGCAGCAGTGAATATTTTAAATCTTGCCAAGCAAGCTAGGGGAGGGCATCCCCGAAGTCACGCTACAGGAGTTGGGATCTCTGTTCTGGTTGGCGAAAACCTGCTAGAGCAAATTCTGACGTAGAATGTAGAATCTCCGCGGCTTTAGCCCGGAGAGTGTCAA
>NZ_JACJUZ010000062.1:0-30774 GCF_014299995.1 Sphaerospermopsis sp. LEGE 00249
GGACTGGGGACTGGTGACTGGTGACTGGGGACTGGGTTAACCTCCCTTTCTTCCCCTGCTTCCCCTGCTTCCCCTGCTTCCCCTGCTCCCTGCTCCCTGCTCCCTGCTCCCTGCCTCCTGAACTCCTGTAATATTGAATATGGATTTTCTGATTGCTACAAAAATTCCATGATTCAATTAAGTCCAGCAGCTACCAATGAGATGGAGCGATTAAAATCCAAACAACAGCCAAATATCTTGTTTCGCTTGCAGGTGAAACCAGGTGGCTGTTCGGGTTGGTTATACGATATTTCCTTTGATGAAGCGGTTAAAGTTGAAGATCAGGTTTTTGACGTTAACAATATTCAATTAGTCATAGACAAAGAAAGCATAAAATATATTAACGGTTTGACCCTGGACTATTCAGAGGATCTTATGGGTGGAGGTTTTCGCTTCTACAACCCTATAGCCATTTCTACCTGTAGCTGTGGTAATTCTTTTTCTATTTCATAGGTGATTGGTGACTGGGAATAAATATGCTTCTTTATCCTGCCTCCTGACTCCTGACTCCTGACTCCTGACTCCTGACTCCTGACTCCTGACTCCTGACTCCTGACTCCTGACTCCTGACTCCTGCCTCCTGACTCCTGACTCCTGACTCCTGACTCCTGAACTCCTAAAAAATAATTGACGTAAAAACCAAAAAAACGCTATAATCAGGATTTGTTAAAATAAAACATAAGCAGCTTAACGCGCTGTCACTCATGCCAACAATACAGCAGCTAATCCGTAGTGAACGCGAACTAGCGCGTCAAAAAACCAAGTCTCCTGCTCTGAAACAATGTCCTCAACGTCGAGGAGTATGCACCAGAGTATATACGACTACCCCTAAAAAACCAAACTCAGCCCTCCGCAAAGTAGCAAGGGTCAGATTAACTTCTGGATTTGAAGTCACAGCTTACATTCCAGGTATTGGCCATAACTTGCAAGAACACTCTGTTGTGATGATTCGTGGTGGTCGGGTAAAAGACTTACCAGGCGTGAGATACCACATTATTCGTGGAACCTTAGATACAGCCGGAGTTAAAGACCGGAAACAAGGACGTTCCAAATATGGAACTAAGCGCCCAAAAGAAGCGAAAAAATAGGAAATAGGCGATTAATCGCATGAATATCGCATGAATAACGATTAATCGTCTAATTTCAGCCCCCATAAAACACAGAATCTAGCGGTGTATTCTTGTTTAAAAAATTAAGCTATAACTTGCACTAAGCGAGCAAGTGTAAGAGTTTAAAAGCAGAATACTGTAAGCAATAGCAACACTTTAATGTAAATATTAGAGTTGATAGTGTTGTCGCCTTCTGTTTCTGGTATAGGGTAAAAAAACTAATGAGTTGAGCTTAAAAGCAACTAAGGCCAAAACTCAAGGAAATTTAAGCGATTGCTTACACCGCTTTTGGATTTCTATGTTCTGATAACATATAATTTCGTTGCCAAATTCCGAATTCAAGGATGAAGTATGTCTCGTCGTGGTGTTAGTCAAAGGCGGCCTGTTCCGCCTGACTCAGTGTATAATAGTCGCCTCGTTAGTATGATGATGCGACGGGTAATGCGTCATGGCAAAAAATCTCTCGCTGCCAGAATTGTTTATGATGCTTTAAAAACTATTGAAGAACGGACAGGCGGCAATCCTCTGGAAACATTTGAAAGAGCAGTCCGCAACGCCACACCTTTAGTAGAGGTCAAAGCTCGAAGAGTAGGTGGTGCAACTTATCAAGTACCAATGGAAGTGCGTTCTGATCGGGGTACTACCTTAGCACTGCGGTGGTTAGTACAATTTTCTAGGTCTAGGCCAGGTCGTACGATGGCCAGTAGACTAGCAAATGAGTTAATGGACGCAGCTAACGAAACAGGCAGTTCCATTCGCAAACGTGAAGAAACTCACCGCATGGCTGAAGCCAACAAAGCATTTGCACACTACCGTTACTAAGTGGAGCAACGATATATCGCCTAATTGCCAGCGGTATATCGGCAACTTTCTGCCCAAGACGGTTTTCCGTAAAAGTATAGAATCTTAACAAAGAGTAATATACAAGATATCATGAGTCCTAAATTATAGGAGGTAACTGTGGCACGCACAAACCCGCTAGAGAAAGTACGCAATATCGGTATTGCGGCGCATATAGATGCGGGAAAAACGACAACAACAGAGAGAATATTATTTTACTCTGGGATAATTCATAAAATTGGTGAAGTTCACGAAGGAACTGCTGTAACAGACTGGATGGATCAGGAGCGGGAGCGAGGAATTACCATTACTGCCGCTGCGATTAGTACCAGCTGGAAAGATCATCAAATTAACATTATTGACACTCCCGGTCACGTGGACTTCACAATTGAAGTTGAACGTTCCATGCGGGTGTTAGATGGTGTAATCGCTGTCTTTTGTTCTGTTGGTGGTGTTCAACCTCAGTCTGAGACAGTATGGCGGCAAGCTGACCGCTACAAAGTACCTCGCATTGCCTTCATCAACAAGATGGATCGCACAGGAGCGAACTTTTATAGAGTTCATGAGCAAATGCGCGATCGCCTGCGGGCAAATGCCATTGCTATTCAACTGCCCATCGGTAGCGAAAGTGATTTTAAAGGCATCATTGACTTGGTGCGGATGTGTGCATACATTTACACCAACGACCAAGGAACCGATATTCAAGAAACAGAAATTCCGGCTGAACTACAAGAACAGGTAGCAGAATACCGCACTAAGTTAATAGAAGCGGTAGCAGAAACTAGTGATGATCTGATGACTAAGTACTTCGAGGGCGAAGAACTTACAGAAGAAGAAATCCGTACAGCCCTACGTAAAGGTACAATTGAGGGAAAAATTGTACCCGTGCTTTGTGGTTCAGCCTTTAAAAATAAAGGTGTGCAGTTGATGCTGGATGCAGTTGTAGATTACCTGCCAGCACCAATTGAAGTACCACCAATTCAAGGCTTATTGCCAAATGGCGAGACAGTGGAGCGCCGGGCGGATGACAGCGAACCTCTAGCTGCTCTAGCATTCAAGATCATGGCTGACCCCTACGGTCGCCTCACCTTTGTGCGTGTTTATTCTGGTGTATTGAAAAAAGGCAGCTACGTCCTGAACGCCAGTAAAGACAAGAAAGAACGGATTTCCCGCCTAGTGCTGATGAAAGCAGATGAACGACAAGATGTCGAAGAACTGCGGGCAGGTGACTTAGGTGCAGCTTTGGGACTAAAAGACACCTTGACAGGTGACACTTTATGTGATGAAGGATCACCAGTTATTCTGGAATCCCTGTTCATTCCTGAACCTGTGATCTCCGTAGCGGTTGAACCCAAAACCAAGAACGACATGGATAAGCTGTCAAAGGCACTACAATCTTTGTCAGAAGAAGATCCTACCTTCCGTGTCAGTGTTGATCCAGAAACTAACCAAACCGTGATTGCGGGGATGGGAGAGTTACACCTGGAAATTCTAGTAGACCGGATGTTACGGGAATTCAAGGTAGAAGCGAATGTTGGTGCGCCACAGGTAGCTTACCGCGAAACCATTCGGAAAACAGTTACCAACGTAGAAGGCAAATTCATCCGTCAAAGTGGTGGTAAAGGTCAATACGGTCACGTTGTGATCAATTTAGAACCAGGAGACCCAGGCACTGGCTTTGAATTCGTCTCTAAAATTGTCGGTGGCGTAGTACCTAAAGAGTATATAGGCCCCGCAGAGCAGGGTATGAAAGAAAGCTGCGAATCTGGTATTTTAGCTGGATATCCACTAATTGACGTGAAAGCAACGTTAGTTCACGGCTCCTACCACGATGTAGACTCTTCGGAAATGGCTTTCAAAATTGCCGGTTCAATGGCGATGAAAGAGGCAGTGCTGAAAGCTTCACCAGTCCTCTTAGAGCCTATGATGAAAGTTGCAGTAGAAGTTCCCGAAGACTTTATGGGAACTGTCATAGGTGACTTAATCTCCCGTAGAGGACAGATTGAAAACCAAATCACTGAACAGGGAATCGCTAAGGTGACATCCAAAGTTCCACTAGCGACTATGTTTGGTTACGCCACAGATATCCGGTCTAAGACCCAAGGCCGAGGTATCTTCACAATGGAATTCAGTCACTACGAAGAAGTCCCTCGGAGCGTGGCTGAAACTATCATTGCCAAAAGCAAAGGGAACGCTTAATTAAAAAAGGAAACGAGTATACATGGCACGCGAAAAGTTTGAAAGAAAAAAACCTCACGTTAATATCGGTACTGTTGGCCACGTTGACCACGGCAAAACTACTTTAACAGCAGCCATTACCATGACCTTGGCAGCTATGGGTCAGGCTACAGCTAAGGGTTACGACCAAATTGACAACGCACCCGAAGAAAAAGCACGGGGTATTACCATCAACACCGCTCACGTTGAGTATGAAACCGAATCTCGGCACTATGCTCACGTAGACTGCCCCGGACACGCTGACTATGTGAAAAACATGATCACAGGTGCGGCACAAATGGACGGTGGTATCCTTGTAGTGGCTGCTACTGATGGTCCTATGCCCCAAACTCGTGAACACATCCTGTTGGCAAAACAAGTAGGTGTTCCCAGCTTGGTTGTCTTCTTGAACAAAGAAGATTTGATGGATGACCCAGAACTTCTGGAATTAGTAGAACTGGAACTGCGGGAACTACTTACTAGCTATGATTTCCCCGGTGATGACATCCCCATTATCAAAGGTTCTGGTCTACAAGCTTTGGAAGCAATGACTAAGAATCCTAAACTCCAAAAAGGAGAAAATCCCTGGGTAGATAAAATCTACGAATTGATGGATGCTGTAGATTCCTACATCCCCACTCCTGAGCGTGATGTTGATAAACCCTTCTTGATGGCAGTAGAAGACGTATTCACCATCACAGGTCGTGGTACAGTGGCTACTGGCCGGATTGAACGTGGTAAAGTTAAGGTTGGCGATACAGTTGAGCTAATTGGACTCAAAGATACCCGGAGTACGGCTGTAACCGGTATCGAGATGTTCAAGAAGAGTCTCGAAGAAGGTATGGCTGGAGATAACGCTGGTGTATTGCTACGTGGTCTCAAAAAAGAAGATATTGAACGCGGTATGGTAATCGCTAAACCTGGTTCAATTACACCTCACACTCAATTTGAAGGTGAAGTTTACGTATTGACTGAGAAAGAAGGTGGTCGGAAAACACCATTTTTCGCAGGTTATCGTCCTCAGTTCTATGTACGGACAACTGATGTAACTGGTACTATTCAAAGCTACACATCTGATGATGGTAGCGCCGTAGAAATGGTAATGCCAGGCGATCGCATCAAAATGACAGTGGAACTGATCAACGCGATCGCGATTGAGCAAGGTATGCGCTTTGCGATTCGTGAAGGTGGCCGGACTATTGGTGCTGGTGTCGTTTCTAAAATCATCAAGTAGTACCTTTTTGTCTTTGTAATTAAGAGCAGAGATTGGAAAAGTACGTCTCTGCTCTTTTATCTTCCCTTTAGCAATTTTGGATTTTAATTTATGATTCTTGTTTGTTTCTCAAATCTAAAATCTAAAATCTAAAATCTAAAATCTAAAATCTAAAATCTAAAATTCACAGAACCTGGAAAACTAAAGATGGCAACTTTACAGCAGCAGAAGATTAGAATTCGCTTACAGGCTTTTGACCGACGTTTATTGGATACATCTTGCGAGAAGATTGTAGATACAGCTAACCGTACTAACGCTACAGCTATCGGACCGATTCCTTTACCCACAAAACGGAAGATATATTGCGTGCTGCGCTCACCTCACGTAGATAAAGATTCCCGTGAGCATTTTGAAACCCGCACCCATCGTCGGATTATTGATATTTACCAGCCTTCTTCTAAAACTATTGATGCGCTGATGAAGTTGGATTTACCATCTGGTGTAGATATCGAAGTCAAACTTTAATTAGAACAGGAAATAGAGAATAGAAAATAGGGAATAGGGAATAGGGAAGAGAGATCAATATTAGTCTTCTTTTTCCTTTTGCCTGTTGCCTTTTCCCACTGATAATCGAAAATCTACATGGAATATTTTTAGGTATGAATATTAACCCAGCCCTAAGAGAAATTTTCTTAGGGTTTTTCAATAGCTATCCAACAAATGATAAAATATAAACAAAGTACGGCGACAGTAAAAGTAAAAAAATATATTTTCAGAATAAATAAGAATAAACTTGATACCCACCTAACAATGACATCTTCTTCAAAAATTGCCGTCCGTGAACTACCTCTGTTCCCGTTACCCGAAGTGGTGCTGTTTCCCACCAGACCATTACCCCTACATATATTTGAATTTCGCTACCGAATCATGATGAACACGATTTTGGAGGGCGATCGCAGATTTGGAGTTGTGATGGTCGATCCCATCCAAGGTACTATTGCTAATGTCGGTTGCTGTGCGGAAATTATTCATTACCAGCGATTACCAGACGACCGGATGGAAATGTTAACTTTGGGACAGCAAAGGTTTCGAGTTTTAGAGTATGTTCGTGAAAAGCCCTATCGTGTTGGTTTAGTAGAATGGATTGAAGACCATCCCCCGTCTCAGGACTTGCGACCTTTAGCTGCTGATGTAGAACAGCTACTGCGGGATGTTGTCCGTCTTTCAGCTAAATTAACTGAAAAAGATATCGAACTGCCAGAAGATTTACCTGATTTACCAACAGAGCTATCTTACTGGGTGGCAAGTAACCTTTATGGTGTAGCTCCTGAACAGCAAGCATTGTTAGAACTACAAGACACATCTGCTCGTTTGCAAAGAGAAGCAGAAATTTTGACTTCTACTCGCAATCATCTGGCAGCACGTTCTGTTCTTAAAGACACTTTTAGTAATATGGGTTAATCATCAACTATTGTGTTTTGCCGGTAATGGGTAATGGGTAATTGGTAAGTAGGGCTTGCTGAGAAAGTCTTTCCGTGAGGGCATAGGAGTCAGGAGTCAGGAGTCAGGAGGAGATTTGAAAATTTCTTTGCCATCTCTTGAAATCCCAAAAAATGCACACTTTTTCCGGTATACCCTTCCAAACCCTTGCACTAATTTCTGTGTTTATCAGCCTCTAACCTTTGATATATCAAGGTTTTAGGTTTATTCAGCAAACCCTACTTAAACATCAATTACCAGCTAAGCTATAAATTATTAGCAGAAAATGATATTAATCGGTAACTGTCAAGACACTATAACTACCAAAAATTTTTAGCACTTCCGTAGAACTGTTTAATTCTGCTAAAGCTGAAGTCATTAATGGTGAACTGACTGCCGCCTCTGCATCAATGAAAAATAAATATTCTCCCAAGGAACGCTTAGTAGGACGAGATTCAATCCGACTGAGATTGATTCCTAGATGGGCAAATACTTCTAAAGCTTTAACTAATGCACCAGGAAGATTTGCAGGTACACTAAAAGCTAAGGATGTGTGAGTAGGATTGAAACCATTATTTTTCGTACTGTCTTTAGCCACTACCCAAAAGCGTGTACAGTTGTCAGGATAGTCGTTAATTCCACTAGCGAGAATAGGTAAATTATAAAGTTGGGCGGCTCTCTGAGAAGAAATTGCTGCTGTTTCCGGTGCTTGCGGTAGTCCTTGTAGTGCTTCAGTAGTAGAATTTCTGGCGATTAAATTGGCATTGGGCAGAAATTTGGCCAACCAACTTTGACATTGTGCTAATGCTTGAGGATGGGAATAAACTGTTTTAATATTTTCTAAGTTATTAGCACAGGAAATTAACGCATGATTGATTGGTAGAACTAAAGCCAGTTTTATTCGCAAGCTGTCTAACTGCCACAGGCTATCCATTGTCATGCTGACGCTGCCTTCAATGGAATTTTCTACAGGTACAACAGCTATATCAGCTTGTTCTGTAGCTACCGCTTGTAATGATTTGGCAATAGTAGGATAAGGTGATAAGGTAGCTTCTATCTCTTGATTGCTTTTTAGCCAATTGAGATAAAAAGAAGCAGCTTGTTCTGAGTAAGTTCCTGGTGGTCCTAAATATGCGATCGCCGCAGGTTCACATTTTTTCATGACAATTTTAGATTTTAGATTGTAGATTGTAGATTTTAGATTTGTAATTAGGGTTTGCTGAATAAACCTAAAACCTTGATATATCAAAGGTTAGAGGCTGATAAACACAGAAATTAGTGCAAGGGTTTGGAAGGGTATACCGGAAAAAGTGTGCATTTTTTGGGATTTCAAGAGATGGCAAAGAAATTTTCAAATCTCCTCCTGACTCCTGACTCCTGACTCCTGACTCCTATGCCCTCACGGAAAGACTTTCTCAGCAACCCCTAATTAGATTACAGGAAGCAAGGAAAAAATTTTTCTTCTCTGTATCCTGATTCCTGTACAGGTTTAGCAGTGCTAAACCCCTACCTTCTGCCTTCTTTTAAGTGATTATGAATAAATTTATTGATTTTATGCAAACCAATATAGTTTATTAAAAAATATTACAATAAAACATATTGCTTTAATCTACTCATGGCTACCAAGTTTACTGCCTCTCAATCGGTCGAAATTCTTGTCCCCAAGCAACCTATCCCTATTCAGCACTACTTGCGTCAGCCTCAACGTCTAGTGAGAACCTTAGCTGACAATAGTAGGATTCAGCAGTTATCTGAGGAAGTGTTTTGCTTGAAAATGCGTCCTCTGGCTTTTATGTCTTTAACTATTCAACCTACTGTAGATATGAGAGTTTGGGCGGATGCCCACGGAACAATTTATTTACGTTCTGTAGGGTGTGAAATCAGAGGTTTTGAGTATATTAACCAGCGTTTTGCTCTCAATTTAAAAGGGTATTTATCACCTTACCACAATGGTAATGACACAAGGCTACAAGGAAAAGCCGATCTAGAAGTGTTGGTAGATATTCCTCACCCATTTTCCCTCACTCCCAAGTCGATTTTGGAAACCACAGGGAACGGTTTACTTAAAAGCGTGTTGTTGACCATTAAACAAAGATTATTACATCACCTCCTCGCTGATTATCGCCATTGGGTAATATCACAAACACAAATAAAAGAAATTGCTAGTGATAATACAGAAATGGGATTGTTAAATTTTGAATGATTGGTGGTTGGTGACTGGGGACTGGGGACTGGGGACTGGTGACTGGTGACTGGGTAATCAATTTTATGTTTTTTAATCAGCTATTACCAATTACCAATTACCAATTACCAATTACCAATTACCAATTACCAATTACCAATTACCAATCACCTGAGTTGACATGGACGAAAAGAGAGACGATGTAAGGGTGATGGACCGTATTTTTGCAAAGCCAGCAAATGTCGCGGGCTGCCATAACCCTTATTGTTTTCTATTTCATACATTGGATACTTAGATGCCAAACGCAAAACTAAATCATCACGCCAAACTTTAGCCATAATACTAGCAGCTGCAATGTTGAGCGATCGCCCATCTCCATTGACAATAGTTTGTTGCGGTATATTCAAATCCTTTACCATCTGATTACCATCAACTAAGCAAATTGCGGGCTGTACCTTTAGCTTCAGTATAGCCCGCTTCATTGCTAACAGTGTTGCTTGCAAAATATTGAGCTTGTCAATTTCCGCAGTAGCAGCATAACCAATTTTCCAGTCTAAAGCCAGTTCAGCAATTTGCTGTGCTAACTGAGTTCTACGAGAACTAGACAACTTTTTACTGTCGTTAATTTTCAAAGCCATCAGTTGTGGCAAAGCTACTGGCGGTAATATCACTGCGGCCGCAACTACAGGACCAAATAACGCACCACGCCCCACTTCATCCACACCAGCAACCAACCCATGAATATCTAAACCTATGGAAAATTCCCACCAACTTGATTCGCCCAAAGGTGTAGTTGACGAAACAGATGCAGGTGTTGGCTGTGTCTCTACCATAAAAGCGGTTAACTTTCCTCCAGTGCGGAAGAACGACGGCGACGACGGCGATTAGGAATAGAAGTGCTATTGATGATTTCCTCATCATCTGTCAAAGAGTCAAATCCTGTAGATTTAGAATCTTCCAGAGGCGGCTCAATTCTGGATTTTGGCAAGGATGGTTCTTCTACCTCAACTTTTGGTGTTGGTATTTTGACTCTGGTAAATTCAGATGTAGTTGTTTCGGGAAATATGGATTCTGAGGTAGATTCCGTTGCGCTATTTGGTGTTTGTCCAGGTTGAACAATGTTAAAAATCACAGATTTGGGATTTTTAACCTCTGACTCTAACTTCACAGCCGGAGAAATGCCCATTTCAGCATACATCTTTTGTTCCTGGTCTGTCATTTCCACGGAAACAATCTGGGGCGGTTCTACAACTGGTTTAACCGGCTCTATCTTCACTTTAGTGCGCTCTGGTCTTTCCCAACCACCTTTACCAAGAGTAGGGGTTCGCATAGCTTCTCTTTCCCGGAGAGGATCTGAGAGAAGAGAGGCAATTTCCGATGTGGGGGTTAGCTCATTGTCGCTATCCAAGTCTAAATCTAAATCATTGCCAAATCCCAATGAATTACCAGACCTGACTTCATCTTTGCCATTAGTGCCATTGATACCGATGCGACTGCGACGGGTGCGGGTACGACGTTTGTTGTCACCCAATTCTTGATAACTGGGATGGTTGATCAAATGGCCAACCTCAGAATCACTTTCAAAACCCTCGCTAAAGCCATCATAAATGTCCCTAGTTTCCCTGGTTTCTGGGATGCGCGCAGATGGTGTTCTCACTTCTCTTTGGGGTATCGGTGTCAACCGATCTGGTATGTCTGCTGCGGGGATGGGCATCCGGTTTTCTATTTCCCCTGGTAAACGTACAGTATGTCCTAAACCGCCACAGGTGGGGCAAGTTTCGCCAAACAATTCATAAATATTTTGACCTTGGCGTTTGCGGGTAAGTTCTACTAAACCTAACTCGGTCAGTTGGGCAATTTGCGGACGAGCTTTGTCTGCTTTAAGGGTTTTATTAAAGTGTTCTAAAACTTGCAGTTGGTCGCGTCGTGATTCCATATCAATGAAATCAACTACAATCACACCAGCAATATTCCTGAGTCTGAGTTGACGGGCAATTTCTGTCGCCGCTTCGCAGTTAGTCCACAGAACGGTTTCTCTAGCTGTGGCGGAACGGGTGAAAGAACCAGAGTTAACGTCAATTACTGTTAATGCTTCCGTGGGTTCAATAATAATGTAACCACCAGAAGGTAAATCTACTCTTGGGCGTAAAGCTTCACGAATAGCAGCATTAATGCGGAAGTATTCTAAGATGGGTGAGCGATCGCGGTGATGATCAATTAATACACCTTGTGGTGTTTGACCGCCACTCCAGTTTTGTAAATACTGTTTAACTCGTCGTAACCCAGTGCTGGAATCAACTACAATCCGATTCACATCTGCACCGTACATATCCCGCAATACACGCTGGATAAAGTCATCATCTCGGTTGAGCAAAGCAGGAGCGCGGGTAGAGACTGCTTCCTGCTGAATGACTTCCCATTGTCTTTGTAGCAATTCTAAGTCTTCAATTATTGCCTCCTCTGGTTTGCCTTCGGCTTCTGTTCGCACCAGCACACCCATACCCGCAGGTTTAATTAAAATTGCCAGGGCGCGGAGGCGGTTACGCTCACTTTCACTTTTAATTCGCCGGGATAGATTCACACCTCTACCATAGGGCATTAATACTACATAACGTCCTGGAAGGGTAATGTTACCTGTAAGCCTTGGTCCTTTTGTTCCCGTTGGCTCTTTCATCACCTGCACCAATACTTTTTGCTGTGGTGTCAGCAGTTCAGTAATGGCTGCGGAACTACGTTTTATTTTCAACGGTCCCAAGTCAGTAACATGAATAAAACCGTTGCGTTCTGGATCGCCGATATTGACGAAAGCTGCGTCTATACCAGGTAATACATTTTCTACTACGCCTAAGTATATATCACCAATTTGATGATGACCAGTGGCAACAACGAGTTCTTGTATTTGATCTTCCGAAAATACGGCAGCAATTTGATGCTGCTCTGCGATAATAATTTGTTTTGGCATTCAAGTTCCTCAAAAATTGGCAGCACCAATGGGGATTACAAGGAGCTTATTTTATACCTCTAGCCCCCTACTGGTAGCCCTACAAGGCGCTACTGGTAATAAAAATTTCTTTCTCTGACATAGCTTCCCATAATTGAAAGCTGTTAACAATACTGTAATTGCGTTTACACGCCTGATTATTCCAGAACCGTTGCATGAGTTTTCAGTAATTACATCAACCGTCTATGGTTGATGATTTCTGAACCACTACCTCTACCATCTGGGGTTTTGGTATTGGTACAGGTGTTGTAAAAAGCATAGAGTTAGAGACTAGGCGTAAAGCTATTGTTAGTCACTGATTCACTAGGTAGCTATAGAGAGAGTGTATTTTCACCTGCCTTAGTTGTTTCGGATACAATCCTAGAAACTACACTCTCATTATTTTTGCTTGCACTCCCTGATGATCAGGGTAGTGAATCAGATTATTCAACGCAGCGCCAGAAAATTTCTCTTCACTTTATTCTAGCGCAACCTTGCTAAAAATCAATTCCTATGAATATGCTTATTCCGGGTAACTACTAGCAAGTTACCCTTGAGGAATTATGTTTCTAAAACTAGCCGATTGCGGTGGATATGCAAGAGATGAAATTCTGCACCAGCCACTATTTCTAGTATAGACAATATTTGCTCAGGACGCAAGATCACACCGTCATGACGACAGCTACCCAAATAACGCAAGATAGCTTGAGACTCGGCTGGAGATGTGTTCACCTGCACTAAATCTATTTCAAACAAGCGATCGCGTAGATTTATGCTTTGCTGTTTACCTGATTTAGTTGTATGTTCTGACAAAATCTCATCTTGATCCAGTATAGCCACAATCCAATCTTGCCATTTGTCAGCTTCCACATTTCCGGGTGTAGAAATAGTGAGCAAATATTCCGCTGCTTTCATAGCTTGGTTAGCTGCGGGTGCTTTCAAATCTATTTCTTCTATTCTGTAGATGGGGATATCTGACGGTAGTTGACTTACCAGTTGGGTGCGAAAATCTTCCACATCCATCGGTTGAGTGAGTTCAAAATCAACTATTTCCCCACTGCTGGTACTTCCCAAGGATAAAGCACTAGCTAAAGCAATACGGGGATGGGGATGAAAACCACCAGTAAAAGCTACTGGTAAACCTGCCCTTCGCATCACTCTATCAAACAGGCGCATTAAATCCAAGTGACTGACTAAAGCCATATCACCTTGTTTTCCAAACCAAACCCTTAACCGTTGTGCTTTGGTGGTATTGGGGACAAAATCACCGACAAACTGAGGAATTGCAGGTGGTTCTATAACAATATTATGACCGAAATCAGTGCCACAGACACCACAATGGGAACAACCTTCAAAAGAGCAGTCAGGAACAACAGCAGCTTCTAGAGCGCGTTTTAAGTCCTCTTGCAGCCACTTTTTATCAATCCCGGTATCAATATGATCCCAAGGTAAGGGCAGATCCAGAGGTGAAGAAGGTGACAGGTGAGCCAGCGCGGTCTTGGGGGTTTCCCCCATAAGCGACTGGCGAACTCCGAAGGGGTGACAGGTGACAGGTGACAGTTTTTCTTGTTCTTCGTTACCTAAAGAAAACAGATTCCATTCCCCATTCTCCACCTGACGATATTTCCAATCTAGTCCAGCTTCGGAAATTGCTTCTCCCCAAGCCTTGAAAGCTGTTTCTACACTGTCATACCAAGAGTCCATTCCTGCACCGAGTTGCCAAGCACGAAGGAGGACTTTTCCTAAAGAGCGATCGCCCCTGCCTATAAAGTCTTCCATCGCAGAAAGGCGAATATCCGTAAAATTCACCTTTACATTACGAATACGCCGAAATTCTTGTCTTAATAAATCTTGCTTGCGGGCAAACTCGGCAGTAGAAACGGAATGCCATTGAAACGGTGTGTGGGGTTTGGGCGTAAAATTGGAAATTGTCAGGTTAAAACTGATCGGTCTCCTACCTTGACCCCGACATTCTCGCTGTAACCATCTGACTGTTTCCACTATTCCCAAAACGTCCGCGTCTGTTTCCCCTGGTAAACCAATCATAAAATACAGCTTGATTTTATCCCAACCTTGTTCCCAAGCTGTTTTTACTCCTCGTAATAATTCTTCGTTGGTTAAACCTTTATTGACAATATCCCGCATCCGTTGAGTACCGGCTTCAGGCGCAAAAGTCAAGCTTCCTTGTCTTGTACCTCCTAAAATATTAGCGATATTCTCATCAAATCTATCCACCCGTTGAGAAGGTAAGGACAGGGTAATATTTTCATTTTTTAAGCGGTTTTTGATTTCCATCCCCACTGCGGGTAAGGATAGATAATCAGAACAACTCAAAGATAATAGGGAAAATTCATTGTAACCGGTTGCCCGCATTCCTGCTTCGATCGCCTCTACCACTTTTTCTGGTTCTACATCTCTTGCAGGACGGGTTAACATTCCTGGTTGACAAAACCGACAACCACGGGTACAACCCCTTCTAATTTCTATGGTTAGGCGATCGTGTACCGTTTCTACATAAGGTACTAAACCAATAGAATAAGCGGGAATAGGTGTAGCAACTCTTCTAATGATCCGCTCAGGAACATCAGGACGCAAAGGTTTAACCGCGCCATTTTCCCCCATTTCATAAAATTGTGGCACGTAAACACCGGGAATCTGTGCCAAGTCTAATAATAATTCTTCCCGACTTAAACCTGCGGCTTTTCCTTCAGCGATCACTAAACCCATTTCTGGTAACAGTTCCTCACCATCACCCAAAGCAATAAAATCAAAAAAATCCGCGTAAGGTTCAGGGTTAGATGTGGCAGTTTGTCCACCTGCGAAAATTAATGGATATTGGTGACTGGTGACTGGTGACTGGGAAGAAGAACCTTCTGAACTCCTTTCTTTCCAAGTCAGGGGTATTCCTGCTAAATCTAACATTTCCAGGATGTTGGTTGCCCCTAGTTCATAACTGAGGCTAAAACCCAGAATATCAAACTCTGTTAATGCCCGTTTTGACTCTACTGCAAACAGGGGTATTTGGTTGTTGCGAAGTTTTGCGCCCAAGTCTGGTGCTGGGAGATAAGCGCGATCGCACAACTGATTTGGTTGGACATTCAAAATGTTATACAGGATGATATGCCCCAAATTAGAAGCACCGACTTCATAAACTTCTGGGTAGGTTAACACCCAACGTACAGTTGCCGCATTCCAAGGTTTATGTACTGCTAAACGCTCATTACCCAGGTAACGGGCAGGTTTTAAAATATCCGATGTTATTAATTGCTCTACTAAAACAGCCACTTTGCTATCTTTTAGCTAACTTAAATTACAACTTATCTCTCTCAACTTAGCATTTATTCTGTCTTTCAGGTCAATTGTTCACAGTAAATTAGAACTATATTATGTAGATCAACATAATTAAACCTATTTCCGATCTGAATTAATCATTCATCTGTGTAATTCTTAATCCTCAATCCTGACTTCTGACTCCTGACTCCTGATTCCTTTATTAAATCTTTATTGCTTTATTGCTTTGTGACTTTTGTTTAAAGATTGTTATAACTACAAGGCAAAATGTATATATAAATACATTTTTTTCCTTTGGGTTAAAAAACAATCTACATAGACAGCCAAAATGCAGATTAATCTTCTGTCGTCATGATACTAAACCTGGGAATAGCTATCACTCTGTGGATTTAAGCCAAAATTACCGTTTGCTTGTGATCTAGATCACTAATTTATAGATAGCTAGATCACTTTTTATACCGATACCAATCTTGGATAATGGGTAACAATTAAAGGTGAGTGATTTTTTATGAACACACAATATGCCATTCGTCAACTGGTAGAGAAAGCGTTGCACATCAAAAAATTAACGCCAGAAATCGAAAATGAAATTAACTCAGAACTGACTCAATTAGGTTATATATCTGACGTGGACTACGAAGCTCTAGAATTGTTAATGGCAGAGATGGACGCTGGACGAGTGCAGTTAGTTCCACGCTGGGGCTAGTAACTGTTAGTTTTTCTGAATAAATTCACAATTCTTGAGCATCTTGGCACGCTTGCCAAAGCTGGTGGATAAACTGATTTAGTTGCTGTTGGGCAACCGTATCTGTGTCAGCTTTTGGTTCTTTTGGTAAAAGTTGACTCAGTAGACTAATCACTTCTGTATCTAAAGCAGTCCGAAATAATTTGACAGGCCATAACAAGTCAGACGCATCTCGCAGATCAGTTATCAGGGGTAGTTCGTGGGTGAAGTTAGCCAGTAGTAAAGGACGCACCCAGCATAAATCACGATCAGTCACAACTTGAATGACTTCAGCATAAAGGTTTCTGTTGCCATAATCTAAAGACACTATTTGTCCTGGTTGAAAGTTGGGGCTAATATCCATAGCAGCAGAAGATGAGGCAAAAACTTTGTAGTATTTTTCTTCATTTTAAAAGTAATATTGCTGTAGTATTATGATTATAATTGGAATTTTTTAATTCTAATTACCAGTTATAACCACACAGTGAGAATTTTTCTAGCTGGAATCACAACAAAAATGTTATATTGTAAATAAATAAATGTTAAGCTGATGTTTAACAAAAATAATATTGTAGTAAATTCACGATCAAAGAGCAAAGAGCAGTGTCAGTAGAAACTATTCAAAAGCCTTCCACAACTCGCAAGCTCGCGCCTCGGTATCGCGTTCTACTCCATAACGATGACTTCAACTCTATGGAGTATGTAGTTCAAGTGCTAATGACCACAGTGCCGAGTATTACCCAGCCCCAAGCTGTTAGTATCATGATGGAAGCTCACAACAACGGATTAGCTTTAGTAATCACCTGCGCTTTAGAACACGCTGAATTTTATTGTGAGACTTTAAAAAATCATGGTTTGAGCAGTACCATTGAACCAGATGAATAGTTATTGGTCATTAGTTATTAGTCACTGGTCATTAGTTAATTAGTAGTATATTGTTGACTGATGATATTTGACTAATTCATGAAAAAAATTAATCTATCTCGAATTTCCCAAAGTCCCGCCCCTGTTAGGGTGGGTTGTTTTATCTTGTGTTTATTGGTTTTATGGTTGCCTTTTGCAGCACCTATATATTTACTGGTTGAAGATACTAATTTAGAAAGTAGCTTGACAATCGTACTACTTTATGCAGAGTTTATTTTTCTACTGAAGTTATGGGGTAAGAAAGTTTATCAACAACCTCAGATATTAAAACATTATGGGTTAGAATTTTCCCGCCTCAATGGCATAGATTTTGTTCAGGGTTTAAGTATAGGATTAATTAGTATTTTAATAGTATTTAGTTTACAGGGTTGGTTGGGTTGGTTATTGTGGCAACAACCAAAAGTATTTTTAGTCAAAATAATTTTAGAAGGTTTACTGGTTGGTTTCGGTGTTGGTTTTGCGGAAGAATTATTATTTCGTGGTTGGTTATGGGATGAGTTAGAGCGAGATTACAATTTAAATTTAGCAGCTTGGATAAATGCCATTTTATTTGCCGTTGCCCATTTTATTAAACCATTAGAAGCAATCATTCATACTTTACCACAATTTCCGGCTTTAGTATTATTAGGGTTAACGCAAGTATGGGGAAAGCTTGGTAAAAGAGGGCGTTTAGGTTTACCGATTGGTTTACATGGTGGTTTGGTTTGGGGTTATTATATTATTAACGTGGGAGAATTAACAAAATATTCGGGAGTTGTTCCTGACTGGGTGACTGGTGTAAATAATAATCCTTTACAGGGAATAATGGGGGTATTATTTATGGGTGGACTAGCTTTGTGGATGAAGAAGAATTGATAGTTGATAATTGATAGTTGATAATTGATAGTTGATAATTTAATAATGATTAAATATTTTTGGATGCTGCTGGTTTTCATTTTTGCTTGTTCTTTTTCTTTTACATCTCCCGCTTTAGCAACAGTATGTAGGAATTATCAAGGGCAAGAAATTTGTATTTTGAGTATTAAACGCAGTGCTAAAAAATATTGGGAATATCGAGCATCTGTAAGTATTAATGGTAAAAAAACACCAATGGAAGTTTATAACTGTCGGGGTAAATTTAAGGTAAATAAAGATGGAAATGTGACGCTATTCAAAGATAATAGTCCTGGGGAAATGATTTGTAGTTTTTTTAATAAATGATAGCGTATTTTCTTAATAAATGTGGGGGCAAGACTTGTACTGAGCGGTTAGTGAGCTTGTACTGAGCGACCTGTACTGAGCCTGTCCTGAGCGGTGTCGAAGGGCGCAGTCGAAGTAAGTCGAAGTGCGGAGTCGAACTATGTCGAAGTATGCCTACCCCACAATAGTTGTAGCTTAGTTTTTAGTGTATTTATCAATAACTTGAGCTAAACTAGGTACAGCGTCTTCCACATTTTTTTTGACTGAACTGCGGAGTTTATTATAAACACCTTTGATAGTAGAGTTACTGCTTTTCTGAATCCGAATATCAGTAATACTCAGCAATAAATCTGCTGTACGAGAACGATTTTGACTAAGATATCCGACAGCATCACCTGTATTTAAACCTTCTTCCCAGATAGGTTCTAGTGCAGCGAAAGATTCTGGTAAAAGACGCTCAATTGCACCAGCACAGTATCCTGGACTAATTCCTTTAATAACTGCATATCCAGTTTTGATCGCCATCCCAGAAATACCACTTGTAGCAGCAACTTGAGTATCTAATAAATTTGTCAAATCAACTAAAAGTGTCTGTCTTTTATTATCATCAGCAAGACCATCAATCAGCGCCATTGTTATTTTCCTTAGTACCAATGTGTTGAGTTTATATTTCAGGTAGTTTATCCCGTAATTAGGAAACTAGGGACTGATTTATTATTTATTTTGTGCCGTAAAAATTCGCCAAATAATAAATAACGTAAATCCTAAATAGGCAAATACTGTGAGCCATTCTTGAAGGCGACTAAATGAATCATTCATAATATATAAGAAAATATCTTTTTTGACTAGTCATTGGTGAGTTAGAGTTGAAGTTTACCTGAAATTAAATTCATAACCAACTCAATTATTCAGGAGAATTTTCCAGGATTGTACCCACCAAACAAGCCTGAACTAGATTGACACCGATTAAATTTGCAGCTTCTAATTCTGCACAAAGTAAATTTGCCCCGGTTAAATTTGCCCCTGCTAAGTTAGCTCCCCGTAAATCGGCTTCTTCCAGATTGGCTTGACTTAATGTTGCCCCTTGTAAATCAGCGCGAGTCAAATCTGCACTTTTGAGATTTGCTCCTGTGAGGTTTGCACCACGTAAGTCAGCACTACGTAAGTCAACACCTTGTAAGTTTACACTCATCAAATTAGCACCACTTAAAAAAGCACCGGCTAAAGAAGCATCATTAAGTGTAGCACCCATTAAGTTAGCACCACGCAAGTTGCTGCCTCGCAGATCGGCGCTGGTTAAGTCTGCTTGCATTAAGTTAGCTCCCATTAAGTTAGCCCGCAAATCAGTTTCTAGCAAGCTTGCACCCATTAAATTTGCACCTTCAAAATGTGCGCCTTCGAGTTTAGAACCTGTAAAGTTAGTACCAACGAGGGTGGAACCGGCTAAGTTAATGCGGCTTAAATCGAGTTGGGACAGATCCTCGTCTTCTAAGTCTACTCCGGGAAGGTGTTTAATTTTTCCTAATCTAATGGTTTCTATGTTCATGGGTGAATTTTTAGTTTTTAATTTTTAGTTTTTAGTTTTTAATTTTTAGTTTTTAATTTTTAATTTTTAATTCTTGACTGTTCCAGCGAGAATCAATCAACCACATACTACTACTAAATTTGGGTGACATGATGGGTAAGTCAAGTCCCTGTTGTAAACCCATAACTAACAAAGATAGGGTATCTATGAGTTTAGGGTCAAAACGGGTAGATTGTTGGTGTCGACATTGTTCTAGGGCATTAGCAAAGATATTTTGTCCACTTTGATCTGAGTATTTTTGCTGACTGACTCGCCATTGAAAGTCTGCTGCTATTGCTAATATTCTTGATTCTAAAGGAATTTCTTCACCTGTTAAACCTGCTGGTTCTCCTGTGCCATTCCACCATTCGGTTTGATGGGTAATAATTTGGGCGATCGCTCTGAGTTGGGGCATTGTCCGTAATACTTGCGCTCCTGGAACTAGGGGACAACTTGGTCCTGCTACTTGTTCTGTGGGCTTGTTGGGGGATGTGAGGATGCTTTCGGTTTGTTGCAGTGGATCGATTCGGTGTAGTAACCCAGCTAGACGTAATCTTTTAATTTGCCATGCGGGTAGGTCTAGTAATTGTCCGATGATTTCGGCGATCGCAGCTACTTCGGCGGCGGCCATGGGATTTTGAATATCTGCTATGTCTATTAATTGTGCCATCCGCAAAAATGCCTGGACTTCGTTAGAAACCAAGTTGGAACTCAAAGTGTTTTGGCGTGTGGCTGTAGGATAGGATAAAGTATTTTCACCACTTTTTAGGTAGTCAATGACCAGGGAAACGACTTTCCCAATCTCCTCTGGTGAAGCTATTTCTGCCTTGATTGCTTGTTTATGCTGGGTCAGTTTTTGGGCTAGTTCTGGGTTGTATTTTTCGATGTGGGCGATCGCTATCTCGGCGGCTTTCAGAACTACATCCGGCTCAAATGTCCACATTCCATAGAATTTGCGCTCTAAATCTGACCCCGGTAGTCCTGTAACTCCATAATCTTCATCTGATAATTCTTGACAAATTACCATTGATGTGTATTGTGGAGACAGAATCATTAAGTGCCATTCTTGGGATACTGGATCAGATGTTTGTAGTGGTACTAAATCTACATTTGCTAGTTGACTGGTGGGATGTTCAGCAAAACCGGCATCACTGGTAGCCATAATTGCAATTTCCCGGCTGCACTTGGCAATATCTGCATATCTTTGGGCTTCTTGCAGATACCATTTGCCTCTTTGAAAGCAGGTAATTACTATTGGTTGATCTTCTTTACTTAAAATATGGTCTTCTAAAGCATGACATAAAGCCACTAAGGTATTTTTATAATACACGCCAAAGCGAATAGGTCTATTGCTATGACGATAGGCTGTTTCTAATTGTTGGAGAATTGAACCTTGTAACATGGAATTTTGGTGATTGGTGATTGGTGATTGGTGATTGGGGATTGGTGACTAGGGATTGGTGACTGGTAGTTGGTAAGAATAAACTCTTGCCTTTTGCCTCTTGCCTTCTTACTGTCACCTGTCACCTGTCACCTGTCACCTGTCACCGCATACACACTCAGTTTACACTAGCCAATTGTTTCTCAGTTTTTTCCACAATTGGGGCTGTCAGTGCTGTTTCCAACTCAGCGCAACCTAATCTTGCTTCTAAGATTTTCATTACTTCCCTACCGAAGTCGTTGGGGTTTTGTCGCCAAGCTTGTAAACAGACTTCTCCGAAAAATGATCCTAATGGTTCTGGATTCCAAAGTAGTTTTTTGGCAGTCCAGGGCATCAAACTCATAGGATTATACCCTGGTTTGAGGATACCTTCTTTAAAAGCATATTCTTCCAGGTGGGTATGGGGTTGCAGTCCAATGAAGAAAATAGCAGGTTCAACTTTATCCGCGCCAAAAATCCGTTCTAGTTCTCGATGATAGGCTATAGTTTGGCGGATGGTTTCGGGACGCTCATCAATGACGTTAAATGAGTAATTGACGGAAACCATATCATTAAAACCTGCTGCTTTCAAGTCACGGCAGTTTTGCAGTACAGTCCGCAGGTTGTAACCCATCCGCATTTTCCGTACCAGTTCTTGAGAACCGCTAGTAATGCCGATTTCAAAATAATTCATCCCGGTTTTGGCCATCAACTCACACAGTTCTGGTGTTAAGTTGTCTGCTCTAATATAGGCCGCCCAGTTAATATCTGTCATGCCAGAATCAACAATTTTTTGCAATAGCTCTATGGCATCATCAATATATCTGCGGGCGGGGATAAATTGAGCATCGGTAAACCAGAAGTTACGGACACCGCGATTATATAGTTGGCGGATCTCGGCTACAACTTCATCGGCGGGATTAATGCGTACCTGCTTACCTTCAACTACTGTGTACACACAATAACAGCAGTTATGGGGACAACCGCGCTTGGTTTGTACACCAATATAGAAATCTTTATCTTGCAGGTAGTAGTTAATTTCTGGCCAGATGGTTTCTATGTAGTCGTAGTTACAAGCGGTTTTTTCTAGGGGTGTGGGTTGTTCATGGATCAGGCGTTGACGGGGTTGGTTTTCTCCCACTACATAACAACGTTCATCCCGAAATTCTTGGACACTGAGGTATTTTGTAAGTAGGGTTTCCCCTTCACCTATGGAAATTATTGTTCCTGAAGGTAGGCTTTTTCCTAACTGTTCATAAAATACGCTGACTGCACCACCACCAACAACTGCACGGGCTTGGTTATGATATCTTTGGGCGCGTTTTAAACCGCGTTTGATTAATCCCAAGTTGCGCCATAGTTCTACATAGTAGGCGATGAAGATCCGCAACCCGCCTAATGCACCCCGTAATTTAATGAATGGGTTTTTGGCATAGTAAAATTCAAAGGCGTTTTGTAGGGGGTTGCCGCCTCTACCTCCCACTGGTGCATAGATTTGAATATCTCGCCAAGAAAAGACTAGGAGTGTGGGTTTAAATTCGTCAATACAGCGATCTAGGGCGCTGCTGTAGTCCAGGGGTGGTACTGTTCCTAAATCAAATATTTTTTGTTCGATGTTAGGGAATAGTTTGTGGACGTGATCGCTCAGGTAAACAACCCCAATGGGAAAGATGGGGTTACAAGGAAGGCGAACGTAAAGGATTCGATTTTCCATCATGGTTGTTTCAACTGCCATCTTGCCAATTTGTAGGGGAAAACTAGAGAAATATCTGGTCTAAACCTGTGGGTTTGTGGTGTTAATCTTAATTTACCAATATTTTGCTTGACATTTGAGCCAGTTTTTGATATTGGCAAATTTACTTTCAGGAAAAGTGAGAAAAGGTAAAATTGCTGGTCATCAAAATCATTGATGGTTAGCAATAGATAAAGTTTATGAAGAAAATTTCATATATCTTTACCATAACATTGATCTCTACCCAGATTTGGTAACAAGTTTAGGCAAGGTTGCTCATTGAAACAAGAATCCCGATCCTTTTAAGGCGGGGAGCGTCAATGATTCAGTGATGATTGTCGCCTGCAAATTAGCAGATGTAAATCAGTAGATCGATAAAATTGAAAAACCAACTTCTCAGCAAGCCTGGGGTTAGTAGCCTTGTCTGACAGCTTTCAGGGTTATTAAGTTCACAGAGGGGGAACAGCAAAACTAAAGAAATTTAGTTGAAAATGTATAATAATGCAAAAATTAAGATATATTTACCGATTTTTTTCCAAAAAAACATGACTTTAGATAGAAATGATGCAGAAAATTTCAGTTGGTAGTCGCAGTTACAGCAAATGGGGATCATCCGATGTTAGTTTTGGTTGTGTAATGTAAAATTGTGGCGTAAAAGCTCCTCAGCAGTTATGGCTCAAATATTAGATTCTCTACCACCGGAGCAATCGGGGAAAATTCTCTGCTGCTACGTCAATGCTACAAGTAAAATACAGGTGGCGCGTATTTCCAATGTTGCTAACTGGTACTTTGAAAGGGTGGTGTTTCCTGGACAAAGGCTAGTTTTTGAAGCGCCGAAAAAAGCGCAAATGGAGATTCATACAGGAATGATGGCGAGTGCGATTTTGTCGGATACAATACCGTGCGATCGCCTAGCACTGAATGAACCTAGTAGTGATGAGGGTGATGAAGACTCAGCCCCAGGAATAGAAGCTGCAAACACCAATGCGATGGTGTCGGAAATGAATACAAAAATTGAAGATACCACAAAACCTTTACAAAATATCACAGCCTCCATGAAAACCTATCAGTCACAACATGAGTTTTTACTGAATCTGGGAGTGTGACAGATGGGAAGGTTGGTTAATGTCAAAAGTTTTAAAAATCCCTGGATTAATATCCTTTGATTAAAAAAAAGCACGTTTATTAAATTTGAGGGTTGCTGAAATCAGCAGCCTTTTTTATTTTATTGGAGAATTGGGAATTGGGAATAGGGAATAAGTTAAGAATTTTACCGTAAGCATTCAGCCGTTCACAAATGCACCGAGTGTACACTTCCTCGTCAATCTGTGGTATTTTATATTGAGGAGGCAGGATTTATTTATTTTGGATTTTGAATTTTGGATTGTTCGTGTCAACTCCAATCTCATAAAAATTTCTTCCCCATCTCCATATCTTCCTGTTCCCTGTTTTTTGACTTTTAATTTTTGACTATGAACTTACCTTCTTTTTTATGGTTGTGGAAAATAGCAGCTTGGTCTATGGGTTTAGCGATTCTAGCTTATGTTATTTTAGCAATGTCTGGTTTTTGGTTATGGCAAGTTAGAAATACTGGACGTTCTCCCATTGGTGTGGTTTTACCACGGGTGAATAATATAGTCAAAAACTTTCATTATTTTATTGGTGTGACTATGGTAAGTTTGGTATTATTATTGTTATTTATTGGTATTATGGGGACTTTAGGACATTTTGGTTCTTTGGGTCATTCTTCACATTTATTCGCTGGTTTATCTGTGGTAATTTTGGTTTTAATTTCTGCTTTTAGTGCAACTCAAATTAGTACAGGTCAATTTTGGGCTAGACCTTTACATATTACTTTGAATATGATTCTTTTCTTTGGTTTTACTTGGGTTTCTTTGACTGGTTGGACTGTTGTACAAAAGTATTTACCATGACAATAAAAAATTATGCTAGGCTTGATATGATTGAACCGCAAAGGACGCAAAGGACACAAAGGTAAGAGTTTTACAGAGAGTTTTTCGGGAGGCTATGTTTATTTTTATATTCTTTTGGTTTTGAGGATTTTTGATTTTTAATTTTTAGTTTCTATGCGATTAATATTAGTTGAAGATGAAAAAGATTTAGGTTTTATCGTGGCTGATCGTTCTCGAAATACTGGGGGTTCGGGTTTGGGTTTAGCTATTGCTTTGGTCATTACCCAAACTCATAAAGGTAAATTAGAAGTAGAAAGTCAGGTTGATCATGGTTCTACTTTTACGCTGTCTTTACCACTCGTTTCCACAGTAAACAAGTAATTTCTACTATCATTGATGTGATCATAGCTATAGCTGCGGCTATTGCTCCATTCATTCCTTTATTAATAGCTAAACTGGCAATTATTAATAAAGTTCCTGTTGCTAACCATGTGGATAGATTAACATGACCTGTACGATTTTCACTGACTAAAAAGCCTTGTGTGGCATTTTGCAAAGCTACAAATAATGGCACAATGGCACATATTAAAAGTACAGGTTTGATGCTATTTGCAAGGGTAAGATCATTACCGATAAAACTTTGAACTATGCGATCGCCTATGGGTGTTACACTCATCAATAATAATAATGTCGAACAAACTGCACCCACGCTAATAGCAAAAGTCAAAAGTTGGCGATCGCTCACTTGATGGCGATATTTAATTACCATTTGTTGTACCATGCGGGTAGAATTAGCAATTACTAACACCAAACCCCACGCAGCAGACCAACCAGCAATAGCAATTGTAGCATCTTGAGCGCGGGCAAGAATACTAATTAATATCGCTCTCCCTCCCCAAACTACCATCATTGTATTTGCTAGGGGGAAATAAAATTTCCATACCTGGGCTAAGTTTTGGGGTAAACCAGGTTTGGTTTCTGTTTCTGGGGGTATCGTTGCTCCACTGCGATAAGCAAAAAATGTTACAGCTACAGCTTCAACTATCACCCCACTAATGAGAGCTATTCCTGCTAAAATACCCCCAGATAGTTGTATTAAAAAACCAATTCCTAGAACTAAAGCCAATGTTAAAAGCCTGAAAATACTAGCTATAGCTAACGCACGGGGTTTACCGTGGTAAATTAATAAACCTTGAAAATAACGCCGCCATGCGATCGCAAACGGCCAACCACAAGCTATTAATAATACTTGACTGACTGTAGCCAACATTGCCAAAGGAATACCCAACAAACTCGCACCAACAGAATTAAATATGATAGGTATTCCCAACAAACCTAATAAAAAACTGAGTCCTACACCAGCAAACAAAGTAAAACGCCATAATGCTGCCCTAGATTTTTGTGATCCAGCCAAAGCATTAGCAGCGTGAAGGATCATAATAATAGGACTTTCAAAAAAGATTGCCAAAGACTTAGCCGCACCTACAGCCGCTATATTAACCTGAGCATCAGGAAGATAAGCTAAAGTAGTAGTCATCATCGGATCACCACAGGCCATAGTCACATCACTCAGGGATAAAGGCAAAAATTCCCGCCATAAACTCCCTAAACTTATATTTTTAGATGTATATTCTTCTAACTTCATTTTTTACTCTTTGCGTCTTTGCGTCTTTGCGTGAGGAAAAATATTTAAATTTTAAAACTAACCTGCGATTTAACAAGATCCAAAGGTACAGGATAAAGCTGAGAAATAGCTATTACCAGATCGTCACTTTGTAAAATGTGAATATTTTGTGCAGTTAACCAATCGGTATTGTAAACTGTTTCTAGATAGCGATCGCCCCGATCAGGATTTAGTAACAACATAGTTTGAGGCTTGTTAAATCTTTGAGTATCAGCTCAAGCTGCGGCAACAATAGCACCAGTAGAAGCACCTAAAAGCATACCCTCATATTTAGCCAAAGCATGACAGACAGAAAAAGCCAAAGCATCATTGACGCTATAAGCAGCGTCTAACACCTGGGGGTCAAAATTGGGGGGAACGAAGGATAAACCCAGTCCAGTCATCTTATAGGGGTGTCTGGGAGTACCAAAAATAGCCGATCCAGCGACATCAACACCAATAATTCGAGTTTGGGGATAATATGTTTTAAAGTAGCGACTAATACCCCCTAATTGACCGGCTGTACTCACACCTATAACTATAGCATCAGGCGCACCTCCAAAAGCGTCAACAATTTCCCTCGCAGTCCAAATTTCATGAGCATCAGTATTAAGAGGATTTTTATGTTGACATGGATACCAAGCGCCAGGTATATTTGCGGCTAATTCCTGAGCTTTTGTCATTCTCGCTACCTGCATTGAACCTTGAGCATCGGCAGCATTTAAAGGAACTTCAACGAGTTCTGCACCATAAGCAGTAAGCATTCGCCGCATAGTTACAGGTGTTTTTGCATCAATAACAATCATCACCCGATAACCTTTAGTTGCACCAACAATAGCTAAACCAATACCAAAGTTACCAGAACTAGATTCAACAATTGTACCACCGGGACGCAGTAAACCTTGTCTTTCTGCTTCGTGAACCAGGTAAGCGGCGTTTTTTTCTTTAATACTTCCACCAGGATTACAAGATTCTAGTTTTAAATATAGATGATGATGTTGACAATGAGGATGGATTTTATTTAACCGCACAATGGGAACTTTACCCAATGCTTCGGTAACGTTTGCAAACAGCAAGGATGATGGTAAACTGTTTTTTAGGGTTGGGTTTTGAGAGTAGGTAAGCATTTCAGGAGTTAAATACTGTTCAACTCTTAAAATGACAACCTTATATGAAATGAAGATGAAATTTATAATTGATAATTGACAATTGATAATTGATAATGGGTAAGGGGTGATTTAATAAAAAACTGATGAAATTCTGAACTTCTGAAATTACAAACTTCCCAAAAATCGAATTTCTCGAAAAATCGAATTTCTCAAAATTGCAACTTCCAAAAATCAAACTTCTGAAAATCAAACTTTCCGAAAAATCCCAACTTCCCAAAAACCGAACTTCTGAAAATCCCAACTTCCCAAAATCTGAACTTTTCCAAAATCAAACTTCCGAAAATCTGAACTTCCCAAAAATCAAACTTTCCGAAAAATCCCAACTTCCCAAAATCTGAACTTCTGAAAATCCCAACTTCCCAAAAACTGCACCTTCAAAAAATCGAACCTCCCAAAAACCGAACTTCTGAAAAACTGCACCTTGCAAAAATCCCAACTTCCCAAAAACCGAACTTTTCCAAAATTAAACTTCTGAAAATCTGAACTTCTGAAAAATTACAACTTCCCAAAAACCGAACTTCTGAAAATCAAACTTTCCGAAAAATCCCAACTTCCCAAAAACTGCACCTTCAAAAAATCGAACCTCCCAAAAACCGAACTTCTGAAAAACTGCACCTTGCAAAAATCCCAACTTCCCAAAATCTGAACTTTCCAAAAATCAAACTTCTGAAAAATCTGAACTTCCCAAAAACCGAACTTTTCCAAAATCTGAACTTCTGAAAATCCCAACTTCCCAAAATCTGAACTTCCCAAAAATCAAACTTCTGAAAATCTGAACTTCTGAAAATCTGAACTTCTGAAAAATCTGAACTTCCCAAAAACCGAACTTTTCCAAAATCAAACTTCTGAAAATCTGAACTTCTGAAAATCTGAACTTCTGAAAAATCTGAACTTCCCAAAAACCGAACTTTTCCAAAATCAAACTTCCGAAAATCTGAACTTTCCCAAAATCAAACTTCTGAAAAATCTGAACTTCCCAAAAACCGAACTTTTCCAAAATCAAACTTCCGAAAATCTGAACTTCTGAAAAATTACAACTTCCCAAAAATCGAACTTCCGAAAAATCGAACTTTCCCAAAATCAAACTTCTGAAAATCTGAACTTCTGAAAAATTACAACTTCCCAAAAATCAAACTTCTGAAAATCTGAACTTTCCCAAAATCAAACTTCTGAAAAATCTGAACTTCCCAAAAACCGAACTTTTCCAAAATCAAACTTCCGAAAATCTGAACTTCTGAAAAATCGAACTTCAAAAAAACCGAACTTTCCCAAAATCAAACTTCTGAAAATCTGAACTTCTGAACTCCTGACTCCTAAATGCTGTATAATAAAAAAGAAACACTATGAAAATCGAACAATGACAAGCAACCTACCCAACAATACAACCAATACATTTCGTCTTTCTCCCCTGATTAGAATTACATTGTTAACATTATATATAGCGTTAACAGTTCCCCTACCATTTTTAGCAGAAGTCACCAAAGCACCCACACCACCAATATTATTATGGGTAGGAATTGTAATAGGTTTTGTGGTATTATATGCAGTATTAACCGAAAGAGTAACTGTAAATGATCAGGAAATAAAAGTTAGTTATCCTGTATGGGTTCCCTCCTTCTTTCGTAAAGGTTGGTCCCTATCTTGGTCCGATATTAAAAGTTTAAAACCCCGCAGCACCGGTCAAGGAGGTTTAGTTTATTATTTCCTCAGTCACGATGGAAAAGCATATTTATTACCTATGCGTGTTGCTGGTTTTAACCGTTTGGTGAATTTTGTCCAAGCAAAAACAGGTATTGATACTACCGATGTTCGTCCTTTATCTCAACCTTGGATGTATATGATTTTATTTCTTTGTACTATCTTATTATTATTAGTAGATGCTTGGACTATTAATACAGCTATTTTAGGTAATTGGTAATTGGTAATTGGTAATTGGTAATTTTTAAAGACGCTTTCCTAGCAACTATCAACTGTCACCTGTCACCTGTCACCTGTCACCTGTCAACTGTCAACTGTCACCTGTCAACTGTCAACCATGCTCAAATTAGAGCAAATTAATCTATTTACAAAGCTCAAAAGTCAAGCTAGAAATAATTTACCAGGATATCCAATTTTACAGGATATTTCCTTTGAAGTTTTTAGTGGCGATCGCATGACAATTATCGGTCATTCCGGTGCTGGTAAAACTTCCCTTCTGCGACTCATCAACCGTTTAACCGAACCCACCAGTGGTAAAATTTATCTGGAAAATCAGGAATATCACCAAATTCCCATTATCCAGCTACGTCAACAAGTAACATTAGTACACCAAGAAACTAAACTTTTGGGGATGACAGTTGGGGAAGCCATAGCTTATCCTTTAATTTTGCGAAAGTCTCCAAAGCAGCAAATTCAGGAAAAAGTTAGTTATTGGAGAGAACAACTACAAATTCCTGAAAATTGGTTAGGACGTACCCAAGTACAGCTTTCCGCAGGTCAAAAACAATTAGTTGCGATCGCTCGTGCTTTAGTTATCCAACCCCAAATTTTACTGCTAGATGAGCCTTTTTCCGCCCTAGACCCCGCACAAACTTCCCTTTTGTCAAACGTCCTCAACCAACCAGTTCAAGACCCTTCCCAACCCCTTAAAACCGCGATATTGATGGTAAACAATCAACTTGACATTGCCCAAGAATTTAGCAACCGTGTATTGCATCTCCAGCAAGGTCAAATTGTTGCCAACCTACCCACCTCACAAGTCAACTGGGAAGACCTAAAAACCAACTTGATAGCAGCACAAAATCAAGTAGATGGTGATTGGTGATTGGTGATTGGTGATTGGTAATTGGTGATTGGGAAAGAGCAAGTCCTAAGTTGACAATTTCATAGACAAAACTATACTTGTATTGACAAAAATCAATATATTTTTAGGAAAAAATCAACTACTTGATATATAATACGGTGATATCAAGTATTGAATTGAGACTATTGCCGACGCGAAAACCAAGCAATGATGGTGGTAGTCTTTTTCAGAAACTTAATTGGAACACAATCGCGTCTGGCTAAGGCGTGAAAGTCTACTGAGGGATAACTGCTCCCATGCTCCCGTTGAAGTAGAAAGTAAAGTCTAGTTTTGTCTAGGTTTTATATAGCAGGT
>NZ_JACJUZ010000063.1:0-30448 GCF_014299995.1 Sphaerospermopsis sp. LEGE 00249
TTAAAAGAATTTATTTAGATGAATTACCACCAGGTTCAATAGGAATGGGGTTAATTGAATTAATTGTCAGTAAAGAAGCACAAGCACCAGAATTAGTGAAAAACCTCATGGACAGAACCAAAACAGAAATTGAGGATGACAACGAAAAACAAAGTATTATAGAATTGTTAGAGACTGTTTTATTGTCAAAGTTTTCACAATTAAGCCGTCAGGAGATAGAAGCAATGTTTTTAGTGAGTGATATTAAGCAAACAAGAGTATATCAAGAAGCAAAGCAAGAAGGTAGACAGGAGGGTAGACAGGAAGGTAGACAGGAAGGTAGACAGGAAGGTAGACAGGAAGGTAGAAAAGATGAAGCAATCAACTTACTATTAAGGATGTTATCTAAGCGGTTTGGAAAGTTGGGTGATAGTTATATTCAAAATCTCAATATTTTGAATATAGAACAATTGGAAAAACTAGGAGAATCATTATTAGATTTTAAAGACATTAATGATTTGGAGAGGTGGTTAAAGTCTGAGATCAGTCAGTAATAAATAAACAGATCCCCGATTTCTGTCATCAATTTATAATTTATAGACATGATAGTGAAAGAAGTCGGGGATCTAAAACTTACTCTAAACCCTACTTTTTATAAGCATTCATCCAATGCAGTAACAAACCTAAACCCCAACCCAAAAGCGGGAAAATAGCCCAAAAATAACCAGAACCAGTGAACAAGTTTAACAAAATCAAAAACCCGTTAACAATCAAAAAAACCATGAAATGTGATTTAAACTCTTGCTGTTTTTGATGATTAGACATTGCTTCTTTTTTCACTTCTACTTGTTTTTTTAACCATTCATTTTCCGCAGCAATGAGAGATTCCGAAGAAACCCCTAATTCTGAAGCAATTTCTATTATTTGTTCTCGCGTAAATTCTCCCTGTTGCTTGCGTTTAAAAGCAACTTCTAAAATTTGCTGCATTTCCTCTGAATTGTAAGTCATTATCAATACCTAATCTGGTAAAAAATACTTTTGACATTTACATCTGAAGTGGTAGAAATACAACCTTAAAAATATTTGACGTTGTTGTTAAAAACAATTTCGCTAAATATTCTATCTTTTACATATTAGTTATTACAGTATTTTAAAAGACAATATTATCAAAGTTTAAGAAAACGAACCGCAGAGACGCAGAGAACGCAGAGAAATTTTGGACGTTGAAGTTATTTTTAAAACTGTTACCTGTCACCTATCATCTATACCATCCCAAACGGAAAGAAACATCAGTAACATTAATTACGGATGCAACCAATTTATAACAATATTCTAATTGACTGGGATAATAAGGTTGAAAAGGTTCACTTAAACTAATGGTTAATCTAAATTTATCCGGTTCAAAGTTTTCTAAGTTTAGTTTTTCGATCACATCTTCACAGGAATATATTCCCTCTTCTAAAACGTTTAGTTTCTCTATCCACACCGGATCAGTAATAGGTAAATCATAAGAATTTCCACATAAACAAAACAAACATCTAAAATTTTTTTTATTTTGTGAATTATATCTCACCTGCCATTCTAACACCTCTGGATTAATCATCACTAAGGAAGATTTAAGAGGTGTATTTTGTAAATCTTCATAATCTATCTGTTTATCAAAATTACCTAATAATTTTGGTTCTGAAGAACTACGTTTAATTTCTGGTTTGATTAAATTTTTAACTTGTTCTAAACTTGCTTTCCCTAAAATCTGCCATTTATAACTATAATGAATTAGGTAATTTTCAGGATGATGACATTGCGGTTCATGTCTAATAAAAGGAATCCTAATAACATCAAATAATTCTGGTTCTTGACCATCTCTAGTCATGAAATGTTCTGGATATAAAGTACCATTTCTTCTATTAGAAATTGGCCGCAACCATCCAGAACCATCGGTTTTTATCCCCGCAATACAAATTCCACCATGTTTAGTAGATTTTGCTAAACAGATAATATCAAATGTCAACATCTTATATTCTCACTTGCACCTTACTTGTTACAGTAATAGTAAAATGAGAAGATTTGAAAATTGAACAGTAAAACTACTTAACGCTTAAACAAAACCTAAATATATCCGTGTCTGAGAATATACTCAAAGATGATGAATCTTGATACTTTTATCTAACTTACTATCTAACTTACCTTGCAAATATTCAGCTACTAACCGCCGATGACAGTTATGGGGTTTAAGTTCACTACACAACAAACAACTTTTATCTATCATATCTATAGATAATTTCTTTTCAATTTGTCGTTGTGAAATCAAAAGATTGAATTTTTCCTCATAGACATCCCAAGTTATTTGCTTTTTTTTATAAGCATCTAAAATATCTTGAGTTGGTGCTAAATCAAGAATATGGATATATTCAATATCTGCAATTTTACGCAGAAAATATTGTAAATCTTGCTTTTTTGCAAATCCCGCAAGTTGGGAAACATTGTTTAATCTGGTATCAATCACTCGTTTAACACCAGATTTTATCAAAGTCTCAAAAAATTGTTCTGCTTTCTTTTGAGTAAACCCAATCGTAAATAAATTAACTTCTTGATTTTGCTTATTCATGATCATCCTTATTTTCTGTATACGCGACTTTTTCACCTTGTAATTGATATGCTTTTTCTACTAACTCTGCACGGTTAAACTGTTTTTCAATAGTTTGGTTGGACTGGATATCAAATAAAGAAAGTTGTTTAGCAGAACTTTGATTTTCTGGTAATAAATCATATAAAGTATGGAGTTTTAAAACTCGATTTTCTAAATCTTTATTAGATTCTAAATCTCCAGTTTTAAGAATATGATAAATATTCAAACCTGCATTTTTTAAATGAGGAGAAATCAAAATTGCCCGATGACAAACAATGGGATCTTGTTCTGCACACATTAAACTAATTTGGAATTTTTGCGAACCTTGAATCAAACGATTTAAACCTAATTTAAACGCTTCCGTCGCAGCAATTAAATCATATCTGGCCATTCCATCTACATAACAACTTCTATCACTAGGACGCGCACCTAAATTATCACCCAAAGGAACATAAGCGATATTTACAGTTTTCAATGCTGCTTTTAAATTTGATTGATTAAACTGAGGAAACCTGCGACTATAGGGACTAGAACGCACATCAGCTAAAGCGGTAACATTGTGTTTTTGTAATAGTTCAATAAAAGATTCTATGGTGTGGTTGGAATGTCCAATAGTAAAGGTTTTCATAGAGGTTTTATTAAAATCCTGAAAAGTGATTATATCATTTATATTACCCAAATATCCCAAAATATTTGTAAAAACATCTGCGTTAAATTACCATCAGAGAAATTACTTAACTAATAATACCAATCAGAATTTTCACCAGGTTTGAGCATACGACGGGAACTCATAATACAACTTTGGGAAGAGATGATACTGAGTGAACATCATAATTGTATAATAAAAGAAGTACAGTATATTCATAAATATGAACACAACACCCTCCCCCAGTGAAAGAGATGAAATTCTTAAACGGTTAAACAAAAACCGTCAAAATTTATTGGATTTATATAAAAATCAATATGTTGCTTATAATGCTAATGGGATAATCGCACATAGCGAAAATTTACAAGAAGTTTTAGAATTAGCTAAAGCTACAAAACAGAATTTTTTAATTTATTTAGTTCCTCATCACACCGCATCTGTACAAATTTTACCAATTCGTTTCCGAACTGTTGCGCGTCATGATTGGCAACCCAATTATAGTGTTAAATTAAAACATGGAAATATAGAATTTTCTGCAATAATGTTAGTAGATTCTGGTGCTGAATTGAGCTTAATTTCTTTGAAAGTAGGTCAAGATTTAGGTTATGCTTTAGCTGATTCAGAATCAACTTTGTTAGCAGAAACTATTGGTGGTAGGGTTGAGTATGTTTTACGTAATGTAGAAATGACAATTGATGGATATAATTTGAATGCTCCTGTAGCATGGTTACAAAGTAATACGGGTGGAGAACAATTATTATTAGGTCGAGAAGTTGTATTTGATAAGTTTAATATTGAATTTAGACAAGCTGAGGAGAAAATTATTTTCTCATGGCGTGAAAACTTGCATTGATAACATCCAATTTCTTGGGTTTCCTTGCGTCAACGTAACCTACTACTTATTGTCTGAATCAGGATATCCCAGATTTAAGGATTTACAGGATTCAGACAATTACATCTTGAAATTACTTCAATAATATCTTAATCTCTTTGTTTATTTCCTTAATTTTCTGCTCAATTTGAGTTAATATCTCATGTTTTGATTGGTCAAAATTTCTCAATATATAATGAAACATAGTTATCAATCATATTTAAGAAAGATTATCTTACAAAAAGAAATATTAAGATTGATCAATAAATAAGTATTTACACGGTTACGTATTGAGTCTTAGAGCTAAGATAATAGCGTTGTTGTTAAACTCATTTGAGTGAGTGTAGAGCAATATGGATAAAATAGTAGACAAAATAGCTGCTTTAGGTGTACCTGGTTTGGTGTTAGTTGTGGCTATGGCCTTTACAGGATGGGCTGGTGCGGCAGCAATAACAACAGGTTTAGCCGTACTTGGCGGACCTTTTGGTATGCTTGGAGGAATTGCTGTACTTGGGGTTCTTGGTTTGATATCAAAAGGATTGACAGATTATGGTTTTGAAAAAATTTTTCAAGCCACTGTCGAAGAACTGAGAAAAAAAGGTAAGTCCAAATATGACATAGAACGGGAAGTTGAATCATATCCAATTGGGCGTGATCTGAAATTGAAAATCAAAGATTATTTGAAAACGATTCCCTAGTTGCAAGATTCATGAGATCAAGCCTTGATAAATTTACACTTAATATTTCAGTTGTAAAACATTTACTGTAATGTTTGTACATGGTTTACAAAATCAAATATGTTGAATTTATTAAGTGTACTAAGCTGTTACGCAGATATTTTTTAGTTTAGAGTGCTGGCAGTAATATTTTTGGACAAAAAAAGTAAATGCGTAACAGGTTATTAATAGTAAAAATTTAACTAAATTACACCTGAAAAAACGATGACAGACACTAATGAATCTATTACAGAAAAAAACTTTCAACAAAAGGAAACTAACCAAATATATGAAAATATTAATATTGAGACTCAAAAAACTGACCGGATTCGTGCTTACAGTGAATTAATTAAATCAATATCCAAGTTTATCTGGATTGCTGTAGTTTTGATAATTATTATTCACTTTTGGGGCAGTTTTTCTACTAATCACATTAAGCAAAAAATCAATCCAACAACAGTAAATATAACTATTCCTGAACAAAAGCAATATCAAATTTCTAGTGATGTTACATCTGCCCTTGGTAAAGCCTTAGTCGCTGCTAGACAATCTGCATCCAATAATTTAGAACAATGGAAAAATGAGGTGATGCAGCGCGTAGATCATCCATTTCTAGATTGGTACTACAACTACTTTAATCAGCTAGGAATTGGAGCAAAATCTATTTGGATCAATTTGTACTCTATTTCAGAAGAAGAAAAAGCAGAGAAACTAATTGGCAGTTTTCAACAAGAATTTGCTAAACAAGTTTTTCAACCATCGTTAATGCAGCTAGAAATGGAACGTTTTACAAGACAAGCTGTTGATATATATGTTTCAGAAGCAAATCGCAATTTAGCAGGAGTTCAAAGTGCTTATAATATTCCTCAACCTACCTGGGAAAGATTTCTTGAAGGTTTAGGTAGCATAACTTATGATACTGGAGGACAGCAGCAAGACCTCACACTTAGGGCTGTTTCACGTGGTACAGGCTATTTAGCTACTACTGCAATGATCAAGGCTATTGGTTTTATTGGTACTAAAAAAGTTGTTGCCTCTACAGTAAGTAAAGCGACTTCTAAAGCAGTAACAAAATTAGCAACCAAAACAGCAGCTAAAGCCGCAGCAGAGGGAAGTGGGGAAATGGCAGTTGGTCTTTTAGGATTAGAATTATTAAATCCACTGGCAGGTTTGGGTATTATTGTTTGGGATGTATGGGATCATTATCATACTGTTCAATTAGAAAGGCCAATTCTGCGAGCAAACCTGGAAAGTTATTTAAACGAGGTCAAAGAGTCATTGCTAAACGATCCAGAGAATGGAATTTTATCTTCGGTCAATAAATTCCACGACGGGATTCTTAATAGTTTGAACAGTAACTTAGGTGTGAGTTGATTTACATTTCTGCATCTAAAGATGCCCGACTTCTGAGATTATTAATTTAATCAATTATAAAATTAATCAAAGAAGTCGTGGATCTGAATTTATGAATACTGATAAAATCCTGAAAATCCTCAAATCCTGGAAATCCTGATTCAGATAAATTGATAAAATTAATAATCAACTTTACAACCCCACAGAAATACGATCATCACCTTTTTCCAAAACCAGACGAAAACCACAAGACTGAAATATTTGTAAGAACTTACCCTGAGTTAATATCATTTTGTTTTCCAGAACAAATATCTTGAATAACAGCAGGAGAAAGATTAACTTTCTGAGCTAATTGTTCAACAGAAATATGATTATTTTCCATGATATAAATTAACAATTCAGATAGTAAAAACTCCTGATATCCTGATGCAAATTTAGCTTGAAAATCATCATTTTGCATCATTCTATCAAAAGTGGATAACTGTTCATTATTCTTCATAATATCTTCCTTCCTCATTTTCTGAGTTTTCCAGTTTTTAATGACTACATAGCAAATTACCATTAACCTTTATAACTTTTAGTTCAATATCTGGCTTGGGCTTAAATTCAAAAGTAACCTACCTCCAAAACATTACTCTCGTCTAAACCCTCATTTTTTAACAGTTTACGAATATTACTGATAAAGTGCTGAAAAACTTCAACTCTAAATGGATTATTTTCCAGGTATTTAATATAATTTTCTCTATAAGCAAGACGACCTTGATAAGTTGCAAAATTTTTTCTAATATTAGAATTAAGGCGTTTAGCTTTCCTTAAAAGAATCACCTCATCAATATCTGTAGGAGCAGTGCTAATAGGTGACATATCTAACCATTCACATAAAAGAAAGTATTTTGCTCCTGGAACAGCGGTTTTTACATCATGTGCAGTTGCACATCCTTCTTGAAACATTGTTTTATCAAGATTAGTCTTACACTCGACAGCGATATAGGCAAGATTAGTAATTATGCTTTTTTCTTGTTGAAAATCGGGAAAATGCGAAGCTTTTAAATATAATTTTCTTGTAATTGCAAAATCTTGGTTTTTAGTTCTGACGCTTAACCCACCACCCAAAGCTGGAATTGTTAAACTAGACTCAAAATAAACAGAAGAGAATGCCTTAATGGGTCCAATATCTACTTCTAAATTTGCTATCTCCGGTACGATAACCGGGTTAATTAGATAAGGTAAAAATTCCTCAATTATCGTATTATCTAATTTTAATTGCCCCTTTTGTCTATACAAAAAATCATTAGGACTATCAAAGATTAAATCAATATCTATATATTTTTTATAGTCAATAAGTAATTTTATTAACAGATTTAACATTTCATCTGCTGGAACTAATAATTCTACAGTTTGTGTTAAATCATTAATCCATTGGTAATAAACATCAATTGCTTCAGTAACTCTAGGCTTATCCTGCACAGGAATTTTAGAATTATCAAGTAATGCGTTTAATTTTTCTAAATGAGGAGTAGGATAATTCTTATGCATACGTCTTGAAGTCAAAAATTGATTTTATAAAAAATTATTAATCTTAAATAAAGGTGATTTATGCACCAGTTTAGCACGTTTTTTTGCATCAATTATTTCTTTATAAATATCACTTTCTGCATTTTTTGAAACTGAGGTTAAAATCTCTATTGCCAGTTCTGTTGCAAAATTATCATCAACTAATTCATCATTGTTGATGGGTAACAAATGTAGAATATCCTCATAAATTATTTCTCCAAACTTATTTTGAAATTTTCTTTCTTGCAGTAAATCAATTTCAAACCCTGCCCCACCAATAGCTAAAGCAGCAACTAATTTACTATTTTCAAACCTCACACCACGCACACTAGACTCTCTTCCAATGATCAGAATTACTCTACCATCTTTGCTAATTAACCTCCGAATTTCTTTGAGAACATCCAACATATCTAGAGCGTATTGAACAACCGTTAAAAATCTATTTTGACGATGTTTTCTATTTGCACCTATTTCTGATTTAGCTATTGTTAATAAATCCCATCCTAACATTTCCATGACTCTACGATTATTTTGATGGTAGTTAAAGACATTAATATAAGGAGGAGATGTGATTACAATATCTACACTATGATCTGTTAAAGGAATATAACGTGCATCTTGATGAATTACGTTACATGGCTGTAGAGAATAAGGAAGAGATTTAATAATATTTATATGTTTCTGTAATGACTTTTTAAAATCAAGTAAATTTCTTGGCTGTCTCTGCTGGCTATAGTTAATAATGGCATTAACCAGTAAATTGTGCAATAATTCTTCATTTTGAGCTTGTTTTAATATTTTAAAAATAAATTTTTCTTCTATTTCATGCTGGTCTAAATCTTTTTGTTCTTGAGCAAAACCGTAAAAAAATAAATCTCCTGTAAACGGTAACAAGTTTTCAGCAACTATTGTTTCTGCTAATTTAATTAATCTTTCTCTATCAGAAATTTTAAGATTAATAAAATGAGCAGTCTTAGCCATTTCCACAGCAGCAGGATTTATATCAGTACCATAACAGGATAAACCCTGACGTGCTGCTTCAAATAAAGTCGTTCCACTACCAGCAAATGGATCTAAAACTACATGATTAGTATTACTATAAACTTTAATAAATAATTCTACTAGCTCTGGTGAAAATTGCCCTCTCCAGGGTAAAATACTTGTTCTAGTCTTATTTTTTAAGTCTAATTTTTCTTGGGGAATATATTTTTTATCATAGGAAATCATATTAATTTTATTAAAAATATCAGCTATTAAACTTATGGTTGTTGACAAGGTTTTATTCTCCAATGATTTTATTTTGCACAAATATTTCTTACTTAGGGCTTGCTTAATAAAGCCAAAAGCCTGATAAATCAAAGGTTTGAGGCTCATAAAAAAGACGGTAGGAGCAAGGTTATAGCGTCTTGAGTCTGAAAAACCTCGCACTTTTGTGGGTAGCAAGAGATGAAAAAACGTTTTTAACTCTCCTCCTGACTCCTGACTTCTAGCCCTAACGAAAGGACTTTTTCAGCAAACCCTACTTATGCAGCATATATTATTATAAGTACCCAGGCAAAATTAATTGCACATAGTTATTGAAGAAAAAATCTCTGTAAACCTTACCTGTTCTCTGTTCCCTCTCCTAACTATGAAATTTATTTTGCACGACTACTTACAATAATACCTAGCCTTTTATCTTATGCCAACTAAACCCACAAAAAAAGCGGGCTAACCGCTAATGCTTGGTTAACCCGTTCAGCTTTGGGAACGCGCAGAGAAATTCTTATTGCAACACCAACTTAACGTTAGCGTTTTGCAGGCCGCGCTGTTTTACTTCAGCTAAAGTTTTGTTAACGGCGTATTTTTGGTTAATGGAGTTGATCAACTCGGTTTGGTTGTGCTTCTTAGCAACGCCCCACAAATCAGCGATTAAATCAAAAGAACCATCGCTATTGCGAGACCAACCTAAATCGTACTCGCCTTCCAATACAGCAACGATGTCGGAACGAACACGCTGACCGTTATAACCACGAACATCAGCTTCAGTCTTTACGCTAATACCTAAGTCGCGCAAAGAAGATTTGAGGATTTCGGCATCGGTGATTTTGGTACGCAGAGTGCTAAAGTGAGACATTTGGGTTTCCTCCAATGAGAAGATTGATGAGAAAAACGACAACGGTTTCTTTTTCAGCGAAGCCGCATTAATTTGGGATTAATTGGGAAGCGGCTTTTTTTTCGTAACCTGTTAGCCTTGTGAGCTAACCTTTCCCCTCTGGCATACAGAGGAAAGCTTTTAAAACTCCATGCGCTGATATTCAGCAACGGAGGCTGCGGCGGGTCTAGCACGCTGTCTGGCCCAGTCTCTTAAAGCTGTGACCTGTTCTTGCATCGTTCGTGACAGCGGCAAAGTTGACTTCAATGCAGCAATAATATCTAATTGGGTGAACTCCCGATCCTGGGCAAAAGCTTCATACATCGCCGCTACGATCGCCTGTTCAATTTCTGCCCCTGAAAAACCGTCTGACATTTTTGCTAGTTGTTCTAAATCAAATCTAGCAATATCTTCCCTTCTTTTAGTCAGGTGAATGTTGAAGATATCCTGACGTTCTTCTGGTGTGGGCAGATCCACAAAGAAAATTTCATCAAAGCGACCTTTTCTTAAAAACTCACCCGGTAAACGTTCTACCCGGTTCGCAGTCGCCATTACAAATACTGGAGATTTCTTTTCCTGCATCCAGGTCAAGAAAGAGCCAAAAATTCTACTTGATGTCCCCCCATCAGAATCACCAGAACCTGCACTACCCGCAAAAGATTTATCCAACTCGTCGATAAACAGAATCGTTGGGGAAATTGATTCTGCTGTTTTCAGGGCATTTCGCAGATTTGCTTCACTTCGACCCACCATTGAGCCATCGTAAACTCGCCCCATATCTAAACGCAAGATTGGTAAACCCCACAAACGGGAGGTAGTCTTGGCTATCAGTGACTTTCCACAACCAGGAACACCTAAAATTAACATCCCTTTCGGTTGCGGCAAACCATACTCTCTAGCTCTTTCTGTGAAAGCGTTGGAGCGTTGTTTGAGCCACTTTTTCAACTCTTCTAAACCGCCTACAGCTTCAATAGTTTCATCTTCTTCGATGTACTCTAAAATACCGTTACGGCGTATGAGTTGTTTCTTTTCTGATAAAACTATATCAACTTCATCTTCCGTCAACCGCCCCGTTGTTACCTGAGCCTTACGATATACTTTCTCAGTTTCATCTTTAGTTAGACCTAAAGCTGCTCTCAGCAGTTTTTCTCTAGCCTCGGTAGTCAACCGTCGTCCACGATGCTGCTCTTGATGTTGAGTTAAAACTTTATTCAACTCAGACATATCCGGCAGTTGGAAGTCAATAACAACAACTTCTTTTTCTAGTTCTATTGGTACTTGTTGCACTGGAGACATCAAAATGATGTTCTTTTGCATTCCCTTAAAACTAGCGATCGCATCCCGAAGCGATCTAGTTGTTGCCGGAGCATCAATAAAAGGATGTAAATCTTTAAGAATAAATATACCGGGTTCTTTCTGTCTAATGATCCACTCAATCGCCGCCTCTGGAGAAACGGTATTGTGTTGAGTTGTACTCCGGGGTTGACCGTATTCCACAATGCCGTGAGTTACTGTCCAAACATAAACTCGACGTTGAGGCTTTAACAATTGAGAAATTGTGTAGATTGCTTGCTCTGCCCGTTCTTCCTCGGAGGTCACAAGGTAGATTAAAGGGTATTGAGCTTGAATGAGTATGTTTAGCTCTTCTTTCATATCTATCGACCTACTTGAGACCTTATAGAGACAGTACAATCATCGCCGTTGGTCAGAACAACCAAATCTATTATTAATTCATCCATTCATTATTCCTAACTAGCAAGGTACTAATTCTTCCTCACCCTTGGGATGGGTTTCATCTTCTTCCATTTCCTCAATGGATAGATGTTCTTGACCAATTAGTCCTGGCTGATTACCCAAAGCTACTAATTCCCCGTTACGTAAAACAAGTGAACTTTCACAAGCGGGACAGGAGTAAACCCTGTGAGTTCTGCCGTAAGAAGACTCTTCCAATTCTTCAACCAATTCTGAGTTAGTCAGGTAGAAACTGAGCGCTCGTTCCGCTAGGTCTGACATCGGTTCTGAGTCAACAGCAGAACGAATTTTTAATTTTCTGTGCAATTCCGGCGATAAATATAACGTAACCTTCTGCTTAGTTTGCATACGACTTTCTAGTGGTCTTACCCGGGTATGTATCTTACGTTATCGGTTCTTTTATTTCTTGTCAACCCATTCAGACGTTTTGATGGCATTTTTGTAATATTTCTTAATAATAGCAGGCAGGAGCCAGGATAATAAGAATAAATTTCTTGCCTGTTCCCTGTTCCCTGTTCCCTGAAAATAGTAATTTATGTAACAATAAACCTAAGAAATAAAACGGTGTAAAAAGAGAGTCTATTTTAGCCGAATCTATGAGAATAAAGTCTAATCAGACTTGAGCTAAAGTCAATAGGGGTAAAGGGTGTGATTATGTCTACTGCTGCCGTCGAAACTTGTAATTTGAGGCGAGTCATCGGTTTACTAGTCTCCAGTGTTGGCACGGCTATACTTTGTGGGGGTTGCAGTGCTAATGGCTTTTGGACATCTGAACAGAAGTGGGAAACATACCAAAATCCCCGTTATGGGTTTGAGTTTCCCTATCCGAGTAACTGGACTGCCATTACATCAGACAACAACGATGGAGTAATATTTGTTTCATCACAAAGCCAAGATACAAAAATTCGCGCTTGGGCGAGTAATGATTTACCAAAGTTACAAAACCCAGAAACATCAAAACAGATAGACCAAAACTTTAAAACGGATCAGGGTATATCTGGGGTGCTAGTGGTAGAAGTTGGTCAACAAGTCAGTTCAATGAAACTAACTATCAATCAAGAACAAGTCAACTATCACTGGCAGGGACAAACGAGTAGTAAAGAGTTTAAAGATTACTACCGCTTGTTTTACTACATTGCCAAACAGTACAAAATTAAGTGATTGGTGATTGGTGATTGGGAAAAATAAAATTGATTACCCAGTCCCCAGTCCCCAGTCTCCTTAATCAAGAATTAATGAACTAGAGGGGACAGAAACCTGGTAGATTTAGCTATCAGCGAGTAAAAACTGGTAAAGATGAAAGTCCTGGTTATTGGTGGCGATGGGTATTGCGGTTGGGCAACCGCACTTTACCTTTCTAATCGAGGTTATGAAGTTGGAATTCTAGACAGTTTGGTGCGTCGGCACTGGGACAATGAACTCGGTGTTGAGACTCTAACCCCAATTGCACCAATTCAGCAGCGTCTCCAACGATGGAAAGATTTGACTGGTAAATCTATCGACCTATTTATCGGCGATATTACCAATTACAGTTTTCTGCACAAAGCTTTGCATCAATTTCAGCCAGATGCCATAGTGCATTTTGGTGAACAGCGTTCAGCGCCATTTTCGATGATCGACCGTGAACACGCAGTTCTCACCCAGGTTAATAATGTAGTCGGTACGCTGAACCTGCTGTACATCATGCGGGAAGATTTCCCAGATTGTCATTTGGTGAAATTGGGAACTATGGGTGAATATGGAACACCCAATATTGATATCGAAGAAGGCTATATCACCATTGAACACAACGGACGTAAGGATACATTGCCCTATCCTAAACAGCCCGGTTCAATGTATCACCTGAGCAAAGTTCACGATAGCCATAATATCCACTTTGCTTGTCGGATCTGGGGTTTACGAGCAACTGATCTGAATCAAGGTATTGTTTATGGCGTTCTAACCGAAGAAACTGGTATGGACGAACTTTTGATCAACCGCCTTGATTATGATGGTGTGTTTGGTACTGCACTTAACCGTTTCTGTATTCAAGCAGCAATAGGTCATCCTTTGACTGTTTACGGTAAAGGTGGACAAACTCGCGGTTTCTTGGATATTCGGGATACAGTGCGTTGTATTGAACTGGCGATCGCCAACCCAGCCCAACCCGGAGAATTCCGCGTATTTAACCAATTCACTGAATTATTCAGCGTTGGTGACTTAGCGTTAATGGTGAAAAAAGCCGGTAACGCAATGGGGCTAAATGTCGAAATCAACAACATTGACAACCCCAGAATTGAAAAAGAAGAACATTACTTCAACGCTAAAAACACCAAATTGCTGGATTTAGGCTTGCAACCTCATTATCTCTCTGATTCTCTACTTGATTCACTGTTAAACTTTGCGGTCAAGTATCAGAAACGAGTTGATAATAATCAAATTCTGCCTAAAGTCACTTGGCACAGATAATTAGGTGACAGGTGACAGGTGACAGGTGACAGAGAGCAGGGGAAGCAGGGGAAGCAGGGGGAGAAAATTAAAAGGCAAAAGTTACAATTTTCATTTCTCCTGCCACCTGCCACCTGCCCCTGCCACCTGCCCCCTGCCTCCTGACTCCTTGATCTCCTGACTCCTTGATCTCCTTTCTTATGAAAATTGCCCTATTCACTGAAACTTTTTTACCCAAGGTTGATGGTATTGTCACCCGTCTTCGTCACACCGTTGATCATCTGCAACGGGACGGAAATCAAGTTATGGTATTTTGCCCAGAAGGTGGCATCACAGAACACAAAGGAGCAAAAGTTTACGGTGTGACGGGGTTTCCACTGCCTTTGTATCCAGAGTTAAAATTAGCACTGCCTCGTCCTGCTATCGGTCACGCTTTAGAACAGTTTCAGCCGGATATTATTCATGTTGTTAATCCCGCCGTTCTGGGATTATCAGGTATTTTTTATAGTAAGGTTCTCAAAATTCCCCTGGTGGCTTCTTACCATACCCACTTACCTCAATATCTGCAACATTACGGTTTGGGAATGTTAGAAGGTTTACTTTGGGAATTACTCAAAGGCGCTCATAATCAAGCTGCATTAAATTTGTGTACCTCCACAGCAATGATCGAGGAACTGGCAGCACATGGTATAGAAAGATTAGATTTGTGGCAACGAGGAGTAGATACAGAATTATTCCATCCTGATTTAGCAAGTCTGGAAATGCGATCGCACTTATCCCAAGGTCATCCAGAAAGCCCCTTATTGTTGTATGTAGGTCGTCTTTCGGCAGAAAAGGAAATTGAACGCATTAAACCGATTTTAGAAGCCATTCCTGATGCCAGATTAGCTTTAGTTGGAGATGGTCCAAATCGGCAAAATTTAGAGAAACACTTTGCAGGTACAAATACCCATTTTGTCGGTTATTTAATGGGTAAAGAATTAGGTTCAGCCTTTGCTAGTGCAGATGTGTTTATTTTTCCTTCTCGGACAGAGACACTAGGATTAGTATTATTAGAAGCAATGGCCGCCGGATGTCCAGTAGTAGCAGCCCGTTCTGGTGGTATTCCTGATATTGTGACAGATGGTGTAAATGGTTATCTTTTTGACCCTAAAGCGGACATTCAAGAGGCAATTGATGTTACTATAAAGTTGTTACAACAACAACATGAAATAAATATTATCCGTGAAAATGCTCGTCAGGAAGCAGAAAAATGGGGATGGCCTGCTGCTACACGACAATTACAATATTATTACAAAAAGGTGATTGGTGATGCAATTTTGGATTTTGGATTTTAGATTTTAGATGAAAAAATTTGGTACAAGCCTCGTCCTTCAGGACGGAAACAATCGTAGTTCCCCTATCCAACTCTTGAAACTGTCACCTGTCACCTGTCACCTAGCCTTCACAGATAACTTTTTCAGCAAACCCTATCTATCCACCTGGAACGTGCCTACAATTACCAAAAAACACCACCTCCAAATTCTTGGGATGGTGTTTGGACAATGGTTACAAAGTAGGGAATGGTGACTGGTGACTGGGAAGATGGGGAGAAAATTCTTTACCTGTTCTCTGTTCCCTATTCACTGTTCACTGTTCCCTTCTTTCCCTATCAACTATCATCAGCATCGTTATTTTGAAAGGGTTCTTCACCTATCCTCAGTTGTTTTTTTGATCTTTTTAATTGTTTCCACAGAGCCTTGATTTGTTCGTAAGCTTCCTCTGGTGGAAGTTTACCACCTGTTTCTAAGTTACAAATATAACTAACTCGCTGGGCAAATTCCTGTAAATTTGCGTTGAAAACTAAGTTTTCAGGCTGGACATGACCGTAGTAGCGACCACGAGGATAGAGAAAATCATCTTTGCTCACTATATTTTTCTCCATGTATTGAATTCTCCTCCTGATTTTCTTGTTTATAGTAAAACCACTAGTACAACACGGCGTAAATAAAGCTACTATTTAAAATAGGCAAAAAACCTACCCCATCAGCTTTTGGACTTTTGAATGCGTGATTTCCGCAAAGCGGTAATAGGCACTCTTATTTCTAATTTATTAAGTCAGGAGAACGCTTAAGATTAAACCGTGATTATGGGAAAGTGTTGCAGCGATTGGTCAATTTCAACTTTGACAAAATAATCAAGTTGTAAGTTATTAAGCATCAGGCTGTCAAAAAAAGTTTATGTCAAAGTGACCAAAGCCATTCACGAGCGAACACCCGTTCTATATCTTTATATATCTTTTGTAAAGATTAATTGCAATCTCTTGGATGAATGTTTTACTACTTCTCCTATTTTTCTCAATTATTTCATCTTATTCCTAATTTGCAAAAAATGGGTTTTAATTAAATTCAACAAACTAAATTAGCTGATAAAGAATTAATATATATTTTTCTATAATTTTTAAAGAATTTGTTCACAAAAAATTACAAAAATTTTAAAAAAAACATAAAACTTTTATGCCTCTCCTGCCTAAGTTTCGACTGCGCTCAACACAAGTCTAGCACCTGTAAATCTTTTACCTACTTCCAGGAGGCACTAGAACTACGAAGTAGAACCCCATAGATTTAGTTGTCAAGGTACAGATTGCCGTTAGGAAGTTAGGTTTTTATACAGGTTGATTACCGTTCCTGTGAGAATGATTATAGCACAGGTGACTGAGGCGTAAACGCCTCCTTATGCTTTCATCCCTTGCCTCAAGGACGGTTAAGTTTTTCCGCCACCCTCCAAAACTCAACCGTTCGGCTGAAGCTCACGGCGAAGCCTCAAGGGTTTTCAGCCCATTTTCTTATAAGTTATAGGTTATGGGTTACCAGTTACATCACGTTGCGAGTGAATGAAGTACACATATTCATGTTATAAATCTTGCGGTATGGACAGGAAAGCCAGCCCTTGTGTAGCGTTCGGCTGATAAAATGGTTAAGCTGGAAACCATTGCCCTGCAAATGTATCTACCACCATGTCTGTTAATACCAAACTATACGAAGGCAAAGCCAAAATTCTCTACACCACAGACGAGCCTGAAGTCTTGTTGGCTGATTTTAAAGATGATGCAACTGCGTTTAATGCTCAAAAGCGGGGTAGCATCCAGGGAAAAGGTAGCATAAACTGCACCATTTCCAGCAAGTTGTTTGAACAGTTGGCAGCGCATGGCATCAAGACACATTATATTGATTGTCCAGCGCCCAATCAAATGCTGGTGAAAGCAGTTAAGATTGTGCCATTGGAAGTTGTGGTCAGAAATATAGCTGCTGGTAGTCTTTGTCAACAAACAGGATTGCCACTAGGTACAATTCTGGAACAGCCTTTGGTAGATTTTTATTACAAAGATGACCAATTGGGAGATCCTCTACTCACACGCGATCGCTTACTGCTCCTGCAACTAGCAACTGAGGAACAAGTTGACAGTATTGCCCATCTGGCATTACAAATCAATGACTTTCTCAAAAGCTTTTGGCAAAAGTGCGGCATAACCCTAGTAGATTTTAAACTCGAATTTGGTTTGGACTCACAACAGCAGTTGTTGTTGGCCGATGAAATAAGTCCTGATACCTGTCGTTTATGGGATATGACAGAAAATGATCCTAACCGTCGAGTAATGGATAAAGATCGGTTTCGTAGAGATTTAGGAAATGTAGAAAATGCCTACCAGGAGGTTTTACAAAGGGTATTACAAGTAGTAGAGAGCAAAAATTAACTGTGTGTACATAGTCATTTTTCTGATATGACTAATGACTAATGACCAGTGACTCATGACGAATGACGAATGACTTAATTGTGTGTGGTAGTGAAGAGGAATATGAGTAAAAAGCATTTATCTCCTGTATTTCTGGCAGTTGTAGCCATCGCTGTCCCTGTTGACAACTCACTCAGTGCGACTGCACAAACTCCTGATAAAACCCAGCAAGTAACAGAGGTTGCCACGGTAGAAACCAACCAGCCACTACCACAGGAAACTGGTCAAAATGATGTTAGCGCAAATCAAGAAACTCCCGTCTTGGCAAAGGCAGTAGTTATAAAACCCGAATCTGACTCATCGACACCTGCTGTCAAAGTCTCACCAACAGCTAACTCAGCATCAATAGCAACACCAGAAGTAATCATAACAACGGCAACAACACCCTCAAAAACGGCTCAAATTCTCAAAGCTGCATTATCTCGCAATTCAGAACAGAAAGCAAAATCAGCAGTAATTATATCAACGGCAACAACACCAACAAAAACTGCACAAGCACTAGAACCAGAAGTCACTCCTGACAGCAATTCTACTCAGGAAAATGCCGAGCCACCCACAGCACAACCGACTTTCCCTAGTAATTCAGAAACAACGGAACCCCGTGTACTAGTGTCAGAAGTAGCAGTAACATCACCAGATGGAGCAATCTCACCAGAACTAGAAAACCAAGTTTACCGAGTGATTCGTACCCAACCAGGACAAACAACCACCCGTTCCCAATTACAAGAAGATATTAATGCTATATTTGCCACAGGTTTCTTCTCTAACGTGCGAGCCGTACCAGAAGATACACCTGTGGGTGTAAGGGTGAGTTTCGTGGTTGATCCTAATCCTGTCCTGAGTAAAGTAGAAGTCGAAGCTAACCCTGGAACTGATGTTCCTTCTGTACTCCCAACTAACACAGTAGATAAAATCTTCAGTGAACAGTATGGTAAAATCCTCAACTTGCGTGACTTGCAAGAAGGAATTAAACAGTTAACCAAAGAGTATCAAGACAGAGGTTATGTACTAGCTAACGTGATTGGAGCGCCAAAAGTCTCAGAAACCGGAGTTGTCACCCTACAAGTAGCAGAAGGGGTAGTAGAAGATGTCAAAGTTCGCTTCCGTAATAAAGAAGGACAGGAAGTAGACGAAAAAGGAGAACCCATTCGGGGACGCACAAAAGAATATGTAATTAAACGGGAATTAGAATTAAAGTCTGGTCAAGTATTTAACCGTAATACAGTCCAAAAAGACTTACAAAGAGTATTTGGGCTGGGATTGTTTGAAGATGTGAATGTGTCCCTTGACCCTGGTACAGACCCCAGTAAAGTTGATGTAGTGGTGAATGTAGCTGAACGCAGCAGTGGTTCAATAGCTGCTGGTGCTGGTATTAGTTCTGCCAGTGGATTATTTGGTACAATTAGCTATCAACAGCAAAACCTGGGAGGTAGAAACCAGAAACTAGGGGCAGAAGTGCAGCTAGGTGAAAGAGAACTGCTGTTTGATCTGCGGTTGACAGATCCGTGGATTGCGGGTGATCCTTACCGCACTTCTTATACAGCTAATATTTTCCGTCGTCGTTCAATTTCTCTGATTTTTGAAGGTAAGGATGACAACATTGAAACCTATAACCCCAATAATCCCACTAATACAAATGATCAAGATCGTCCCCGGATTACCCGTTTAGGTGGTGGTGTTTCTTTTACTCGTCCCCTTTCTCCTAATCCTTATGAAAAGTCAGAGTGGGTGGCTTCAGCCGGTTTGCAATATCAAAGAGTTTCTAGCCGTGATGCTGATGGTAATGTGAGAAAAGAAGGGGCAAGATTTAATGATAATGGTCAGCAAATTAGCGATAGGATTCCCCTAACCCAATCGGAAACAGGTGAAGACGATTTATTATTATTACAACTAGGCGCACAACGCGATCGCCGTAATAATCCCTTACAACCTACCAACGGTTCTTATCTCCGTGTCGGAGTTGATCAATCTGTACCCATAGGCTCAGGTAATATTTTCCTGACCAGAGTTAGGGGTAACTACAGCCAATATTTGCCTGTGAACTTTTTGAGTTTTGGCAAAGGTCCACAAACTCTGGCGTTTAATATCCAAGGTGGTACAATTCTCGGAGACTTACCCCCCTACGAAGCTTTTACCCTTGGCGGTAGTAATTCTGTGCGTGGTTACGATGAAGGTAGATTAGCCACTGGACGTAGTTATGTACAAGCATCTGTTGAATACCGTTTTCCTGTGTTCTCTGTAGTCAGTGGCGCACTATTTTTTGATTATGGTAGTGATTTGGGAAGTAGTACCAGAGCAGCAGAAATTCTTAACAAAAATGGTAGCGGCTATGGTTATGGTTTAGGTGTGCGTGTACAGTCTCCACTTGGACCTATTCGCATAGATTATGGTTTAAGTGATGATGGTGATAGCCGCATTAACTTTGGGATTGGGGAAAGGTTTTAAGAGGTGACTGGTGACTGGTGACTGGGGATAAATATTTACCTCCTGACTTCTGACTCCTGACTTCTACTTTCAGGGTGTTTACTACATACAGAACAAATGAGTAACAAAAAGCAAAATCATATATTGGTTTTTAGGCTATGCACCAACACACATTAGCTGGGGAAATTATCCAAACAGGTGTGGGACTGCATAGCGGTGTAAATACCAGGGTGCGGATACTACCAGGAGAACCGGGAAGCGATCGCTATTTTGTGCGGGTGGATTTGCCCAATTCGCCGATAATTCCTGCTAAAATTGCAACAGTTAATCAAACTGTTCTCTCGACTCAGTTGGGGACAGATGAGATTTATGTTCGCACGGTAGAGCATTTGTTAGCGTCTTTGTCCGCTATGGGTGTGGATAATGCGCGGATTGAAATTGATGGACCAGAAGTACCGCTGTTAGATGGTTCGGCTCAAATTTGGACTGATAGTATTGCTGCTGTGGGTTTGGTATCACAGTCTGTTGGTGATGAATCAGCGCCTATAGTTATCAAAGAACCTATTTCGGTTCATCAAGGTGATACTTTTGTCTGCGCTTTTCCCGCACCAGAAACCCGTTTTAGCTATGGGATTGATTTTGATGTACCTGCAATTGGTAATCAATGGTACAGTTTCTCATTATCTAGTAATCTAGAAAATACGAAAAATTCCTTTGTGACAGAAATTGCACCGGCTCGTACTTTTGGGTTATTACATCAAATTGAATATCTGCAAAAATCAGGATTGATCAAAGGTGGCAGCTTGGATAATGCTCTTGTTTGTGGTGCTGATGGTTGGCTAAATCCACCGTTAAGATTTGCAAATGAGCCAGTACGTCATAAAATCTTGGATTTAGTGGGAGATATTAGCTTATTAGGTAAATTTCCTGTTGCTCACTTCTTTGCTTACAAAGCTAGTCACAATCTCCATATTCAATTGGCAAAGAAGATTTTAGAATTTTGCTGAGGAATTTGGCTAAAAATTAACTAAAATTTAAGATTGTACGCTATGTTCTAGCCTACTTAATTTCCAGATTCTTATAAAATATAGTACCAATGTCAACTCTCACCCAAGCTAATTCTACTCAAGTGACTACATCTGAAGGAGAACATCAGGAAACCAATACACAGGCAATTAAAACAACCTTCACGGTGGAAGAGATTCAGCAACTGCTACCACACCGTTATCCTTTTTTGCTTGTCGATAAAATTATTGACTATGTTCCTGGAAAATTGGCTGTGGGTGTAAAAAACGTTACCTTTAATGAACCTCAGTTCCAAGGTCATTTCCCCGGACGCTCATTGATGCCTGGTGTACTCATTGTAGAAGCAATGGCGCAGGTTGGAGGGGTTATTATGACCCAAATGCCTGATATACCAAAAGGACTGTTTGTGTTTGTGGGTATTGATAAAGTCCGTTTCCGTCGCCAAGTCGTACCTGGTGATCAGTTAATTATGACAGTGGAACTGTTGTCTATTAAGCAGCGTCGTTTTGGTAAAATGCAAGGACGAGCCGAAGTTGATGGACAACTGGCTGCTGAAGGGGAGCTAATGTTTTCTTTGGTTAGCTAAGTTTAGCTACAACTAGGCTGGATTTGGCTTTTTAGATTTGGGGCATAGCCGTGAATTGCCCTAAGTCAATTATAAGTAAGAATAACTGTAAACACGAAAAATCACAAGCGTATTTACTGTTGGCTGGACTTTGATCAGACAATTTTGGATTTAAGGTTTAAGATTTGTTTCAATAATAAATTTAGGTACTTGTACCCTTTTGTTATTTTTAGATAGCTATCTTCAATCCAAAATCTAAAATCCAAAATCCAAAATTCGTGATCCTCACACATAACACACATAATTTATTTTGCCCGACACTTTTTTTTCAATGAACTCAGTTCTGGAGAGTCACCCTTGAAGACACTTATTCATCCAACTGCTGTAATACATCCTGATGCGGAACTCCACTCAACGGTGCAAGTCGGTGCTTATGCTGTGATTGGAGCGAATGTCAAAGTCGGACCGGAAACTGTAATTGGCGCTCATGCAGTTTTAGATGGTCTTTGTGAAATCGGGGCGGGAAATCATATTTTTCCCGGTGCTGTTATTGGTATGGAACCCCAGGATCTCAAGTATGTGGGAGAACCTACTTGGGTAAAAATTGGTGATAATAATGCTATTCGTGAGTATGTGACTATTAACCGCGCTACTGGTCGGGGTGAAGCGACGATCATCGGTAACGGGAATTTACTGATGGCTTATGTTCATGTTGGACATAATTGCGTGATTGAGGACTCGGTGGTTATTGCTAATTCTGTGGCTTTAGCGGGTCATGTTCACATCGAGTCAAGAGCCAGATTAAGCGGGGTTTTAGGTGTTCATCAGTTTGTACATATCGGTGGTATGTCTATGATTGGTGGGATGACTCGCATTGATCGAGATGTTCCTCCTTATATGTTGGTTGAGGGCAATCCATCACGGGTGCGATCGCTCAATTTGGTGGGGTTAAAACGCTCAGGAATGCCCGCTAATGAGTTTCAACTTCTGAAAAAAGCTTTTCGCATTCTCTACCGTTCTGATTTGCTGTTTAAAGAGGCTTTGGCAGAGTTGGAATTGTTGGGAGATACCGCACAGTTGGAACATCTACGCCGTTTTCTGCTATTGTCGCAAATGCCAGGAAGACGCGGTTTAATTCCCGGAAAGGGAAAGAGTACCGCAAGTGATGAGTCGTGATTTATGAGTGATGAATGATGAATCACATCTAGAACAGAAGTCAGGAGTCACTGGTTCGACACTTCGACCGCGCTCAGTGCATCGCTTCGCTCACCAACCGGAGTCAGGAGTCAGGAGTAAAATCGGCTTGGTGTATAGGGTTAAATTTAGATTCTTTACTTCATTGATCTGCAATCTGTTGTATATTCATCATTCATTTTTAGGAGTCAGGAGTTAGGAGTCAGGAGTCAGAATATATTCTCACTGGGATGATTTTTGGCGTAACTTTTGAAAAGCTGATTGTTTATAAATATAAAGTCATAAAAATCTAAAATCTAAAATCTAAAATTCAAATGCGTATATTTATCAGCACTGGGGAAGTTTCTGGCGATTTACAAGGGGCGTTATTAATTACTGCGCTGCAAAATCAAGCTCAAGCTTTAGGGTTAAATTTAGACATTGTGGCCTTGGGTGGTGAGAAGATGGCCGCAGCAGGGGCGACAATTTTAGGGGATACTAGCGGTATTGGTTCGATGGGGATAATTGAAGCTTTGCCGTATTTTATTCCTACTATTCAGGTACAAAAAAGGGCGATCGCCTATCTGCAAAAAAATCCCCCTGATATCATAGTTTTGATTGATTATATGACTCCTAATATCGGGATTGGTAGTTATATGAATGAACATTTTCCCGATGTTCCTGTGGTGTATTACATCGCGCCTCAAGAATGGGTGTGGTCGATGAGTTTGGAGAGAACTAAAAAAATTGTTAGTTTTACAGATAAGCTATTAGCAATTTTCCCAGAAGAAGCTCGTTATTATCAAGAAAAAGGGGCTAACGTTAATTGGGTGGGTCATCCTTTAGTTGATAAAATGGCTAATGCACCAAGTAGAAAAGATGCGCGGGAAATGTTAGGAATTAAAGAGGAAGAAATAGCGATCGCTCTTTTACCTGCTTCCCGTAGTCAAGAATTAAAATATTTATTACCTGTCATTTTTCAAGCTGCTCAAAATATTCAATCTAAGTTACCAACAGCGCGGTTTTTTATTCCTTTATCTTTGGAAAAGTTCAGAGATAAAATTGCCAAATCTATTGAAGATTATGCTTTAAAAGCAACAATATTATCTGGTAAACAACAGGAAATTTTTGCTGCTGTAGATTTGGCAATTACTAAATCTGGAACAGCAAATTTAGAGTTAGCTTTAGCTAATGTTCCCCAGGTAGTAGTTTACAGTCTTAGTCCTTTTACTGCTTGGGTTGCGCGGAAAATTCTTAAAGGTTCAATTCCCTTTGCTTCACCTGTAAATTTAGTTGTGATGCGGGAAATTGTTCCAGAATTTTTACAGGAACAAGCAACAGTAGAGAATATTACTCAAGCAGGAATGGAATTATTATTAAATACTGAAAAGCGGGAAAGAACTTTATTAGATTATCAAGAAATGCGGCAATGTCTGGGAGATTTGGGAGTGTGCGATCGCGCTGCTAAGGAAATTTTAGAAATGCGGTGATTGGTAATTGGTAATTGGTAATTGGTAATTGGTGATAAGATTTATTATATTGTTCCCTATTCCCTATTCTCTAATTAAATAGAAAAAATAAGTCTGTAGGGGTTTAGCACTACTCAACCCTTACAATTTATAATGTTATATTGATAAACAATAACTAATCAATGATGAAAAAAAGACCCATAGCAGTTGATTTGTTTGCAGGTGCAGGAGGAATGACCCTGGGTTTTGAACAAGCTGGTTTTGATGTCCTTGCTGCTGTAGAATTAGACCCTATACATTGTGCAATTCATCAATTTAATTTTCCTTTTTGGAAGGTGTTATGTAAAAGTGTAGAAGATACTACAGGATTAGAAATTAGAAATAGTAGCGAAATTGAAAATCAAGAAATTGATGTTGTTTTTGGTGGTCCACCGTGTCAAGGGTTTTCATTAATTGGTAAACGGTCTTTTGATGACCCCAGAAATTCTTTAGTGTTTCATTTTATTAGGTTGGTTTTAGAATTACAACCTAAATATTTTGTTATGGAAAATGTTAAAGGAATGACAGTAGGTAAACACAAAGAATTTATTGCCGAAATTATTGATACTTTTGAAAATAACGGTTATAAAGTAAATCATAATTATCAAGTTTTAAATGCTGCTAATTATGGAGTACCGCAAAATCGAGAAAGATTGTTTTTACTAGGTTGTCGTCGAGATTTAGAATTACCAAATTATCCTGATAAAATCACCCATCCAGCTAAATTAAATACTAACTCAAAAAAAGCTGTGAAACTACCTGCAACCCCTACGGTGTGGGAAGCATTACAAGATTTACCAACAATTGAAAATTACCCAGAATTATTACAACAAGATTGGGTTTTAGCTGAATTTGGTAAACCCAGTAAATACGGGATGAAAATGCGTAATCTGTGCATTGCTAATAATAATTATTCCTACTCCCGTAAATTTGATCATCACATTTTAACATCGAGTTTAAGAACAAAACATAGTCCTGCATCTGAAGAAAGATTTGCGTCAACTCCTCATGGTAAAAATGAACCAATTAGCCGTTTTTATAAACTCGATCCTGACGGTTTATGTAATACATTAAGAGCAGGAACAGCTAGTAATAAAGGTGCTTTTACCTCTCCTCGTCCTATACATCCATTTACACCAAGATGTATCACTGTTAGGGAAGCTGCGCGTTTACACTCCTTTCCTGACTGGTTTAGATTTCATCCGACAAAATGGCATGGTTTTAGACAAATTGGTAATTCTGTTCCTCCACTTTTAGCGCAAGCGGTAGCAGCGGAAATTATTAAGGTTTTGAATGTGGAAGTTGAACAACCTACAAGTGTTAAAATTTTAGATGAACTTAGTTTATTAACACTTGATATGTCAGATGCAGCTAAATATTTTGGAGTGAACCCTCATGTTATAGAACCTAGAACAAGAAAAAAATGATTATCACTCAACGATGTTTTTTTACCAAGGAATAAGTACCATGAAAGAAGGTTTATATAACTCGGTTATTATCGGAATTTTCCAACGTTATTACACAAGTGGATTGGAATATTTTGAATTTAATCGGAATGAACTACCTGAAATTGCTCAAGAGTTAGGTATTCAATCAGCTAAAAATTTAGGAGATATTCGCTTTTAGATTTAGAAAACCACTACCTAAAGTAATTACAGATACTGCTCCCGAAGGGTTAGAATGGATTATCGAATTAAATGGTACTGGTAACTATTGCTTTCGACTGGTAAAGATTAATCGGATTATTCCCAATCAAAATTTAATACCAATTAAAATACCGGATGCAACACCTGAAATTATTAATCAATATATGTCAGGTGATGAACAAGCTCTTTTAACTAAAATCCGATATAATCGTTTAATAGATATATTTCTGAGCATTACAGCATACTCTTTACAAAATCACCTCAGAACTAATGTTAAGGGTATTGGACAAATAGAAATAGATGAGGTTTATGTTGGTGTGAATAACAATGGTATGCAGTTTATCATACCTGTTCAAGCAAAAGCAGGAAGTGATCAACTTTCTGTGGTACAAACCAAACAAGATATTAGTTATTGTTTTGATAAATTCTCTAGCTTAGTTTGTCGTTCGATATCAGCACAATTTATGAACAATGGACTTATTACTATGTTTGAACTTTCAATATATGAAGGTGAAGTAAAAATAGTCCAGGAGAAGCATTATAAACTTGTCCCAGCAGATCAAATTACAGAAAATGATTTGCAAAATTCTAGGAATTTTACATAATTATGACTGTCACCAAATCTTTATCACTAACACTAGAACAGTTTCTCAAATTACCAGAAACTAAACCACCAAATGAATATATCAACGGCGAAATTATTCAAAAACCCATGCCAAAAACTCGCCATTCTCGACTTCAAAGTAAAATCATTAATACTGTAAATCAAGTCACAGAAGCAAATAAAATTGCTTATGCTTTTCCAGAGTTACGTTGTACATTCGCAGGTAGATCAATTATTCCAGATATAGCCATTATTCGCTGGGAAAATATCGCCTTTGATGATAATGGTGAACCAGTAGATGATGTTGTGATCGCACCAGATTGGACTATAGAAATTTTGTCTCCAGAACAAAGTTCTAATAGAGTGACTGGCAATATTTTACATTGTATTAAATATGCTTGTCAACTTGGATGGTTAATTGATCCAGATGATAGATCAATTTTGATGTTTCAACCTCAAAAAGAACCAGAATTAAAATATGCAAAAGATGATTTAATTATCTTGACGGGAGTTGAATTAAATTTAACAGTAGAAGAAGTATTTGGTTGGTTTAAAATGAGTGAGTAATCAAATACCCAGATCCCCGACTTCTTGAAGAAATCGGGGATCTTAATAAAAACTAATTTCTCTTCTGTCCAGTAGCTAAATCATTAGGATTAATATTAATCAAAGGAACAGCACCATTACCACCCATCACCATCGGGAAACGACCATCCCATTTTTCTATCGCTTGCTTTTGCAATAATTCCGGTGTTAAAGTCAATCTTTGTAATCTTTGTGCTTCCGCTTGACCTTTAGCACGGTTAACTTCTGCTTGTGCTTCTTGGGTCGCTTTTTGGGCAATAAAACTTGCTTGTTTTGCTTCTTGTTCCGCTATTTGTTTCGCTTCGATCGCTCTACTAAACTCTGGAGAAAAGGAAAAATTGACTAAAGATACATCATCTACAATTACACCGTAAGGTTCTAAACGACCTTTTAAATTTGCGTCGATTTCTTGTTTTAATTCTGTGCGTTTTGTGATGATTTCTTCAGCAGTTTTTTTAGCTGTAGCTGCTTTCAAAACTTCGGAAACTGCGGGTGTCATAATCCCATTAACAATTAATTCTTCATCTCCAACTTGTTGAAAAACTCGGTTCACTTTCAACGGATCAATGTGCCAGTTTACCGCTAATTCTGTGGTAATTGTTTGCAAATCTTTAGAAGCAGCACCAGCATTAAAACTATTTTGTTGCACGCGCACATTGAGCTTTTTCACTGTTGTGACAATGGGAATAATTGGGTGTAGTCCTTCATCTAAAACTGTATCTTGCACCTTTCCAAATTGCATGACAACACCCCTTTCACCAGCATTGACAATGGCAAAAGGACGCAGCATCATCGCTAAAAACAAGAATAATAATCCTCCACCTAAATAAAATACAATTTGTGAATTGTGAAGGACATTGATGTTATTGTTTCTCATGGCTGTATGTTCCTTAACTCAACTGTATGTGAGAGTAGCTATCAGATAAAAAAATCAAGATTTATACAGAAAACTTAGCAAAAAGTTACATGGGGTTGAATGTTTAGTCTATATATAGATAAGATACAAAATTAAAATTAGGCATTTCGGAAAATCAAGATTTTGATCACAATTTAAATAGACAAACAATATGCAAATTCCACAAATTCATCCTTGGCCATCTACCGTTGAAGAAGCGATCGAAATTCAAGAAACTTTACGAAATCAAGTTATTACCACAGATCAACTCAACACACCTATTCAATACGTTGCAGGTGTGGATATGGGTTTTCTGGAAGATGGTACAATGTGCCGTGCAGCGGTAGCAGTGTTAAGTTTTCCTGACTTGAAAGTTGTGGAAACAAGCCTAGCATACCGTCCTACATCGTTTCCTTATATACCTGGATTTTTATCTTTTCGGGAAATACCCGCTATTCTTGATGCCTTGGAAAAAATTAAAAATATACCTAATATAATATTATGTGATGGTCAAGGAATTGCCCATCCACGCAGATTTGGAATAGCTTGCCATTTAGGTGTTTTAGTGGATATACCAACCATAGGTGTAGCAAAATCTTTACTTATTGGCAAATATGAAGAATTATCAGTAGTTAGAGGAAGTTGGCAACCATTAATACATACAAGTGAAACCGTAGGCGCAGTTTTACGGACTCGTACTGGAGTTAAACCTTTGTATATTTCCACAGGCCATCGTATTAGTTTACCTACAGCAATTGACTATGTATTACGCTGCACCCCTAAATATCGGTTGCCAGAAACTACCCGCATTGCTGATAAACTAGCATCTAACAGATAAAGTATAAAAAGTATAAATGGTGAAGATAATCATTCTTTAATTTTAATTCTCAAGATTTGCTAAATTGTTACCAATCATGTTAGGAATCCCACAGCATAAAGTTGAATCCATTAAATGTATTAAAGTTATCTAAAAATCATGAATGTACTAACTTTACAGTGGCAAGAAGCAGGTCAAAATAAAATTCAACAAATTTATGAAAAACATAACAGCAAAAACCCTGGTACTTGTCGCATTGGACGTGATCCAGCAAAGTGTGATATTGTTTTAACTCATCCGACAGTATCCGGTTTACATATTGAAATATTTTTTGATTCTCAAAAGCAACGTTTTTATATTAGAAATTTACGGGAAATAAACCCCCCACAAATAGATGGTAAATCTTTAGTTAAAGGAGAAGTAGCTGTAAGTGAAGGCAGCATTATTTATTTAGGACAACAACAACTACAAGTTACGGCAATTTCTGTTAGTAGTATTCCTTCTACCATCATAGTCCAATCACCAAAACAACCCGTACATCATCACCATAAACCGTCAATTCCAACACAACCAAATTCGGTGTATGGTTTAGACTGTCCTAAATGTCATAAAGTTTCCCCACCAGAAAATTTACAAATAGGTTGTCCTTGGTGTGGTACATCTTTAGCTGCTGCTGTGAGTGTACTTATTGGGTGATTGGTGACAGGTGACAGGTGACAGAAAAGAGGGAGCATCCCAAATATGTAAATTAATTTTGATCTAACCGAAAAAATGATCTAAGGTCTTGATATGATTGAACCGCAAAGGACGCAAAGGACACAAAGGTAAGAGAGTTTAAGAGATTTTTTGGTGTTGCTGCGGTTATTGTTTGAAAATTGGGATGCTCCCCAGAAAAGAGGGAATAGGAAAATCAGGAAAATAACTAATAACTAATAACTAATAACTAATAACTAATAACTAATAACTAATAACTAATGACTAATTTACAAATACAATTAAGTTGGGAAGATCCAACAACGGGAGAAAGACGAGAACCAAAATTAAATTTACCGATTGCTTTTGGTAGAGAATTTGGGAAATTACCTACAGAAATTAGGGGTCAGCGTGTTTCGCGGATGTTGTTAAATAGTAATGAAGTTTCTCGTTATCATGCTTTAATTGATTGGGAGCAGGATTGGGAACAAAATAATTTTGTAGTTATTGATCAAAATAGTGCTAATGGTGTTTTTGTTAATGGTCAAAAACCAGAAATGTTGAATGTCGTTACAAAAGTTTACATATTCAGTTATAGTAGTCCTATTAAGGGTGAAAATGTCAACATCTCATGATATCTTCCATCCAATGAACATAACTAATTTGTTGACACATACAA